>JBFHVM010000043.1:0-14910 GCA_041589495.1 Oleiphilaceae bacterium
CCGACATATAAATTCCAGTTTTATCAGTAATTTCAAAAGCCGTCCGTGTACAGCGCTTACACGACCAGCTAAGTCAGGTTTACGAAGCAATCGGGGTGTATGGTGTTGATCCACCCCCGTTAATCTATTGTGGGCGCAGAGCTACGGCGCCTCCGGTCAACCAGTTATTGACCGCGGCGAGATCCGTTTCCTGCAGGTCTCCTGCTGCAAACTTAAGTCGCAACACATTGAGTACGTAATCGTAACGCGCTTTGGTAAGCGCCTGTTGTGCCGAAGACAGGTCTTGCTGCACATCGAGAATTTCCAACATGCTGTTCTGGCCCACCTGGTAGCCTGCCGCCTTGGAATCCAGTAATCGCTGCTGGGCCTTTACAGACTGCTGTAGCGCGTCTATCTGAATAATGGCCGCACTGATGCGGTTATAGGCTTCTAAAGCCGAACGTTCTACAGCGCGCCGTTTGTCATTACGGTCATAAAATGTGCTTTCACGTTTCGCTGCGGCCTGTCGCACCTTGGAGGAGGTTTTGCCACCGGAGTAAAGAGGTACATTGAGCTGCATGGTTATTTCTTCGTTACGGGTTTTTGATGCGCCACCAAACACCGAACCACCTTGCGCGATACGATCCTTGTTAAAAATGAGGTCTATAGTAGGAGCATGTTCAGACTCCAACACTGTTACTTCTTTTTCAGCAACCTCAATCGCGAGATTGAGAATCTGTACTTCGAGATTGAATTTGGTTGCCATACTAACCCATTCATACGGGTCTCGCGGCACTGGGAGTTGGGTGTCAAGTTCTTTCGTTAGACGGGCCAGAGATGCAGGCACCAAACCCAAGACTTCTCGCAGTGCATATTGACTGTCGGTAAACCGGCTCTGAAGCTCTACTTCTTTACTCAATGCGTTAAGATAACGAGCTAGGGCATCTTCCATGTCAACCCGACGCCCCAGACCGGTTTTATGTTTTTTCTTACTCGCCTCCAGATGTTTTTCCATCGCTGCCTTTTCGCTTTGGATGGTGTCTAGCTGGTCGCTGCGCTCCAGAACTAAAAAATAACTCTCGGCTAGTCGCAACAGTAATTGCTGCTTAGCGAAACCGTATTCCAGCAATGCGCGATTAGCGCTTGTTTTTGACTGGCTATAGCGAGCCCAGCGTGCGTAATCGAACAGTGACTGGGTGACAGCGAATCCTCTTGAACGCGTAGAGAAGGTGTCAGATTCTCCCGACAAAACAACGTTATCAGATGCAGTTACCTCAGAATGAGTGCGTTTAAACTCATACTGAAACGCTAAGCTCGGCAACAAATCGGCAATACTCTGATCAACAATTTCTTTGTCGGCAAGAAACGTTTGTTCGGCGGAAAGGTATTTAGTGTCGTTTTTTAGTGCTAACTGCAGAAGCTCGAGTAAATCCGCAGCCTGAGCCGCGGATGTTAAGATTGCCAGAATGGCGCAAGTAAGCGGGAATCGAACAAGATTGTGGATTAATTTGCGAGCCAGCGAACCATGTTTAAGTAACATTAAGCAATTTCCATTCGTCATTGTCATTATAGGTAAGGCAAGAACGAGCTCGATAGAAACTGCAGGCATCCTTCTTAAACATGACATGGAGTGGGATACCGAAGGGTCTGAAATCAATCCATTAATGCCTCTAGCACTTTACATTAAGTTACATATAACTTTCCAGACCTAACCCAAACCGAAGCGTGAATTGTTTGGCATATCACACCTGTATAGAAAAGTTCCGCTTAAATCCCAATTGTTTGACGCGTTTAGAAAGAGCATGGGTATAGCGATAGTTGAAACGGCGATGGAAACGGTTAAGCCCTTTCGACGATGTGGTTACGCCCTCTTCATCCTTACTATAGCTCCATCGGATTTGAATTTGCTGCTTTGATTCAGGCCTTGGCGGCAAACTAGATTCACTCAATTAGGTTGTTTCTTTGGCGGCATCAGATTAAGTTCGGCGATCTGGTGCCGTTTTTTTATGTCTCGACAATAGTGTGCCTCACCCCGGACACAGTCGGTTTTTTTTACATACCACGCGCCCCCCGCCTCATGCCAATAATTTAACTGGCTAAAATATAACCATTAATATTTCCCGGGTACGCCTTATGCGTGTAAAAACCTTCCACTCAACCTGAAGGAGATTTGCGGTGAACTATAAAAATATCGTGTTGTTTTGTGTCGGGTTACTCATTACTTCTAATTCTTTTGCAATTCCCAGTTTAAATATTGATTTTCGTGACTGGACCGGTGCTGATGGAAATCAGTCGCATACGGTTGGCAACGTAACTGCAAGAACAGCCAATAATGTGGTAGAAGGCGATGACCCAGACTCTACAGATGACGACTTTTTCGGACGTGTTGGTTCGGTCTTATCCCAAGACAGCATCCTGGGTATGGGTATACAGGGCTCCCAATGTGGAACTAACGATTTTAACCTGGATAATTGCGAGATACTCCAGGTGCGATTCGACTGGGACGCGCCCGATAGCAATTACTTTTTAACGGGTGTGTGGTTGACCGGGCTCGCTGGGCCAGACAATGACAGCGACCCAGGGAATCATAGACGTGTTGGCGAGCGAGCGTTGGTGCGACTGATAGATTTGAATGATCCCGGTCCCGATGACAATGTTGTGCTAGTCAGGGAGGTTGGATTCGGAAGCAATTCAAATGCCGATGGCGAACAGTTCATATCTTTCAACGGGAACTTTCGTCCGGACATTGCCGTATTTTCTGTTCCTGGTTTCTTTTCTGACAATGGTAACGCTCTCGATGAATATAGCGTGGTTGGATTTACCACAGTTCCTGAACCTGACTCCCTTGCGCTGATAGGTTTGGGGTTATTGGCAATACGTATAATCAGAGGCAAGAAAAACGCTTAGCGGGTATGTTAATAAAGTGGCATAAACAAAAAAAGGAGGCCAAGCCTCCTTTTTTTGTTTAGAGCGTGAGCTGTTCTACCAGCCGGTACGCTTCTTCAATGCATCGCCGATATCGGCAAGACTTTTCACTGTTGTAACGCCAGCCGCCTCCAGCGCTGCAAATTTGTCAGCCGCAGTCCCTTTACCACCGGCAATAATGGCACCAGCATGGCCCATACGCTTACCCGGAGGTGCTGTGACACCCGCAATGTAAGAAACCACGGGCTTGCTTACATTGTTCTTGATGTACTCGGCAGCTTCTTCTTCTGCAGTACCACCGATTTCACCGATCATCACGATCGCTTCGGTCTGTGGATCATTCTCAAACATTTCGAGAATATCGATAAAGTTGGAACCTGGAATCGGATCACCACCAATACCCACACAGGTAGACTGACCAAAGCCATAGTCGGTGGTTTGCTTAACCGCTTCGTAGGTCAATGTCCCTGAACGGGAAACGATACCGACTTTACCCGGCAGGTGAATATGACCGGGCATGATGCCGATTTTGCATTCACCGGGAGTGATCACGCCGGGACAGTTAGGACCAATTAAACGCACGCCAAGTTCGTCGCACTTGATCTTGGCGTCAAGCATGTCGAGAGTAGGAATACCTTCAGTGATACAGACGATCAGCTTAATACCGCCGTTCGCGGCTTCAAGAATTGAGTCTTTGCAAAAGGGGGCCGGCACATAAATAACAGATGCCTCGGCGCCGGTTTGCTCAACCGCTTCACGTACCGTGTTGAACACGGGCAGACCAAGATGCGTTTGACCGCCTTTGCCTGGCGTTACACCGCCAACCATGTTGGTGCCATACTCAATAGCCTGCTCAGAATGGAAAGTACCTTGTGAGCCGGTAAATCCCTGACAAATTACTTTAGTGTCTTTATTAATCAATACGCTCATGATACTTACCCCTTCGCCGCAGCTACTACCGACTCGGCGGCATTGGTTAAACTTGTTGCTGCGATAATGTCGAGGCCGCTGTCGGCCAGTGTTTTCGCACCCAGTTCGGCGTTGTTGCCTTCAAGGCGCACAACCACGGGCACTTTTACACCCACTTCTTTCACTGCACCGATAATCCCTTCGGCAATCAGGTCGCAACGGACGATACCACCAAAAATATTCACCAACACGGCTTTAACATTATCGTCGGACAGGATGATCTTGAACGCTTCGGTTACGCGTTCTTTGGTAGCACCACCACCAACGTCCAGGAAGTTAGCAGGCGCACCACCATGCAGTTTAACGATGTCCATGGTACCCATGGCCAGACCAGCACCATTCACCATGCAACCAATGCTGCCATCGAGTGCGACGTAGTTCAGTTCCCAGGATGCCGCGTGTGCTTCGCGAGGATCTTCCTGAGAGGGGTCGTGCATTTCACGCAGTTTGGGTTGGCGATACAGCGCATTGCTGTCGATATTGATCTTGCCATCAAGGCAGTGAAGGTTGCCCTCGTCGGTGATCACCAGCGGATTAATTTCCAGCAACGCCAGATCGAGATCGTGGAACAATTTGGACAACCCCAAAAAGAGTTTGGTGAACTGCTTCACCTGATCGCTGTTCAGGCCCAATTGAAACGCGAGGTCACGTGCCTGATAGGGTTGCGCACCGACCAGCGGGTCAATCTCGGCCTTGAGAATTTTCTCGGGCGTTTCTTCAGCGACTTTTTCAATTTCTACACCGCCTTCGGTCGATGCCATGAACACGACTCGACGTGAGCCACGATCAACCACAGCGCCAAGATATAGTTCAGTCGCAATATCGGTGCAGGATTCTACGAGAATCTTCGACACAGGCTGACCTTTTTCGTCTGTCTGATACGTCACCAGGTTTTTACCCAGCCATTGCTCAGCGAATGCGCGAATCTCTTCTTTTGAACTAACCAGCTTTACACCGCCAGCTTTACCTCGCCCACCGGCGTGTACCTGGGCTTTAACGACCCACTTGTCACCACCGATTTTGCTGGCAGCTTCTGCAGCTTCTTGCGGTGTGGAACATGCATAGCCTGTCGAAACAGGCAGACCGTATTCGGCAAATAATTGTTTTGCCTGATACTCATGTAAGTTCATAATCTTTTCCGTCAGTTTAAAGTTACCAACCCTATACAGGTTGCTACAACCAGCGCACTGCCTCGCCGCGCGCATGTCTAATTAGGTGTACCGTGAGATGCTTTCCGCACGGTTCGCCCTGTTGGCGCGTCTTGGTGCGCCACACCCTACCTGACGGGGATTTACTTTTATAGAATCCCCTACTTCCCCTTGCTTTGCGGTGCAAGTGCCCTACCTGATACAGATAGGGCTAAAACCTCTGAAAGCGTCTTTTATTTGCGCTTTTTCTTGTTCGCGATATGTATAGCGTGACCCGCTACCGCGAGCGCCGCTTCATGGACGGTCTCCGACAACGTTGGGTGCGCGAACATGGTCAAACCAAGATCTTCGGCACTGGAACCAAACTCCATCGCAATCACGGCTTGGGCAATCAACTCGGAGGCATGGCCGCCAATGATATGCACACCCAAAACACGATCTGTTTTAGCGTCGGCAATGATCTTAACCATGCCTGCCGTCGCATTAGCTGCCATAGCACGACCGCTTGCAGCGAATGGACAAACGCCCACGTTGTATTCAACACCATCGGCTTTGAGTTGCTCTTCGGTCTGACCAACCCAGGCAATTTCAGGATGGGTATAAATCACGCCAGGAATCGTGTCGTAATTCACCTGTGCTTTTTGCCCCGCAATGCGTTCTGCAACCATGACGCCCTCTTCAGAGCCCTTATGTGCCAGCATGGGGCCACGTACCACGTCACCTACGGCATAAATGCCGGGTACGTCGGTTTGGCACTGATCATCGACAAAGATAAATCCGCGTTCGTCAAGATTCACCCCGCAATCTGGAGACAGCAAGCCTTCAGTTACGGGAGCGCGCCCCACACCGACGATCAGCTTATCAACTTTGATCTCTTGCTGACCCTTCGCGTCTTTATAACTTACGTTGACCAAGCCACGCTTAACTTCGGTGCCGGTCACCATCGCTTTGAGTTTGATATCGAGCCCTTGCTTTTTGAATTGCTTGAGCGCTTCTTTCGCAATCTGCTGATCGACCGTCGCCAGGAAGGTGTCTTGGGCTTCGATGACGGTCACTTCGGAACCTAATCGAGCCCAAACACTGCCAAGTTCCAAACCGATTACACCGGCACCAATGACGCCAACGCGCTTGGGTACTTCTTCAAATTCCAGCGCCCCGGTCGAGTCTACAATGTAACCCTCGGTCAACGGCGCAGGTGGAATCTCGATGGGCTTGGAGCCTGTCGCCAGAATTACGTTATCGGCCTCATAAGTAGTACTTTCACCCTTGTTGTCGGTGACTTCAACCTGTTTGCCTGCCAATAGTTTGCCGGTACCCTGAATAGAAGTAACACCATTGGCTTTAAACAGAGAAGCAATACCCGTTGTGAGGTTGCTTACAATTTTGTTTTTGCGTTCCATCATCTTGGGAACGTCGATCTCGATATCCTTGGTTTTGATACCGTGCAGTTCAAAATCGTGTTTGGCTTCTTCAAATTTATGCGAAGATTCCAGCAAGGCTTTTGATGGGATACACCCTACGTTAAGGCAGGTGCCCCCCAACACTTGTTTGCCGTTATCGCTTGACCATTTTTCAACACAGGCGGTCTTGAGCCCCAGTTGTGCGCTGCGTATCGCGGCGACATAACCGGCAGGGCCCGCACCAATGACAATCACATCAAACTTGTTAGACATGTATTCGTTAACTCCTGCGTTAGCTTAGATTTCCAAAAGGATACGTGCTGGGTCTTCGATGAGTTCCTTGATAGTCACGAGGAACTGCACGGCTTCTTTGCCATCGATCATTCGGTGGTCGTAAGACAGCGCGAGGTACATCATTGGTAATATCACCACTTCGCCATTCACCGCCATGGGGCGTTCCTGAATCTTGTGCATACCCATAATGGCGGTTTGTGGTGGGTTGAGAATGGGTGTCGACATCAGAGAGCCAAACACGCCACCATTTGAAATGGTAAACGTACCACCGGTCATTTCTTCGATAGTCAGCTTGCCGTCACGCGCTTTTTGACCGAATTCCTTGATGGTGCCTTCGATCGTTGCCAGGCTCATCATGTCTGCATCGCGCAGAATGGGGACCACGAGGCCTTTTTCGGTGGATACCGCGACACCAATGTCCTGATACCCGTGATAAACGATATCGTTACCATCAATCGATGCATTCACTGCGGGAAAACGCTTGAGTGCCTCAGCGGCTGCTTTCACGAAGAGCGACATAAAGCCAAGCTTCGTACCGTTATGCGTTTTCTCGAACAAGTCTTTGTATTGCTTGCGAAGATCCATCAAGGGCTTCATGTTGACTTCGTTAAACGTCGTCAGCATAGCTGTAGTTTGAGTTGCTTCGAGCAAGCGGCGAGCAATACTGGCGCGCAGGCGCGTCATGGGCACGCGTTTTTCTGCCCGTGCGCCCTGTGGTGCATCGGCATTTGGAGCCGCCGCGGCAGGCGCTTTTGGAGCAGGTGCTGGCGCAGTGCTTTTGCTGTTTTCGATATGGTTTACCACATCTTCTTTCGTCACGCGCCCGTCTTTGCCAGTCGCTTTTACCTGACTCACGTCAACGTTGTTTTCTTCTGCCAGTTTGCGTGCTGCCGGACTCAGAATAACTTCTTTATCGCTCTCTGCTTTTGGAGCAGAATCGGCGCTCTTCTCTTCAGATTTATCTTCCTTAGCGGGCGCGCTGGCTGAGCCCGTTGCACCGGCCTTGAATTTACCAATCACTTCACCGCTGAGGACTACATCGCCTTCACCTTTTATGATCTCTTCGATCACACCGTTATCCGGTGCGACCACTTCGAGTACCACTTTATCGGTTTCTATATCAACAATCAGTTCGTCGCGTTCGACCTGCTCGCCTGGCTGTTTATGCCATGTGGCAATCGTTCCGTCCGCAACAGATTCAGGGAAGGTTGGGGCTTTAATTTCGGTAGACATTTCCAATCCTTATCAAACGCTATTTAGCATTAAATGCTTGGTTAATGAGTTTTGTTTGCTCTTCAACATGCACGGATATGTAACCTGCTGCGGGAGCGGCGGAACTTTTTCTACCGGCGTAACGCAGGTAGATTTTTTCGTTGATTTTTTTCAACACACGGCGCATACGGTGCTGTGTTGGATACCATGCGCCCTGGTTTTGTGGTTCTTCCTGACACCACACCACGTCTTTGAGCTTGGGATAGGTGCGCAGCACTTCTTCCAGGTCGTCGCTGGGGAACGGGTAAAGCTGTTCGATACGTATTATCGCCGTATCTTCGATTTCATTGGCTCTACGGTGTTCCAACAGTTCGTAGTAAACCTTACCACTGCACATCACAACCTGAGTGACCTTGTTTGGATTCAGCTCGTCGACTTCGGGCAATACGGTGTGGAAACTACCCTGGCTCAAGTCGTCCAATGTCGAGACCGCTTCCTTGTGACGCAGCAAGCTTTTTGGCGTAATGGCTATGAGAGGTTTGCGCAAAGGACGTTTCACCTGGCGACGCAGCATATGGAATACCTGCGCCGGCGTTGTTGGAACACAAACCTGAATATTGTGCTCGGCACAAAGCTGCAGGTATCGCTCTAAACGGGCTGAGGAGTGCTCAGGCCCCTGCCCCTCATAGCCATGAGGTAGCAGCATGGTCAAACCACACAATCGGCCCCATTTGTGCTCGCCACTGGTAATAAACTGATCAATTACCACCTGAGCGCCATTGGCAAAATCACCAAACTGGGCTTCCCAAATAACGAGACAGGCCGGATTCGTCGTGGCGTAGCCATATTCAAACGCCAACACTGCCTCTTCTGAAAGCAGTGAGTCGTATATTTCGAATTTGGGCTGATCTTCAGACAAATTCGCCAAAGGAATATGTATCGATGCATCACTCTGGTTGTGCAGTACCACATGTCGGTGAGAGAAAGTGCCGCGGCCAACGTCCTGACCGGTGATACGAATTTCGTGGCCTTCATGCAGCAAGGTGGCATAGGCCATTACCTCGGCATAACCCCAGTTGAGCGGGAGTGCACCCTGACTCATTTTGCTCCGATCCTGGTAGATCTTTTGAACCTGACGCTGTATCGGGAACCCTTCGGGTAGTTGATCCAGCTTTTTACCCAAGCGCTGAATGGTTTGCAGGCCAATGCCAGTTTTACAGCGCGCCGTCCACTCGTGGCCTAAATAGGGAGCCCAATCGACGTACATTCCCTTATTAGGTTCGAGCACGAGACTTTTCGTTACGTGGTCACCCTTCTCAAGTGCAGCACGATAATCGTCTTCGAGTTTTTTGGCTTGTTCGGCAGAAATCACGCCCTCTTCAACCAATTTGTCTGCATAAATGGTGCGCGTGGTGCTCAGCTTTTTGATGATATCGTACATCAATGGCTGAGTGCCCGAAGGTTCGTCCGCTTCGTTGTGACCACGACGACGGTAGCAAACGAGATCGATGACAACGTCTTTTTTGAATTCGTTGCGATAGTCGATGGCAACTTGCGTGGCGAAAATAACCGCTTCGGGATCATCGCCATTCACATGCAGAATAGGCGCCTCGATCATCTTCGCTACATCAGTGCAGTACTCGGTAGAGCGTGCATCAATACGTTTGTTGGTGGTAAAACCTACCTGATTATTAATAATCAGGTGCACAGAGCCCCCGGTGCCAAAACCACGGGTTTGTGACATCTGGAAGGTTTCCATGACTACGCCCTGACCCGCAAAGGCTGCGTCACCGTGCATGATAATCGGCACAACCGTTTCACCATTGGTGTCATCGCGGCGGGTTTGACGCGCTCGAACAGAGCCCTCTACCACAGGAGATACGATTTCGAGGTGCGAGGGGTTAAACGACAGCGCCAAATGCACTTCGCCGCCCGGAGTCATAACGTTTGATGAGAAACCCTGATGGTATTTGACATCACCCGAACCCATATCGTGGAGCTTTTTACCATCGAATTCATCGAACAGGTCTTTGGGGTTTTTACCCAAGGTGTTGACCAAGACATTCAAACGACCGCGGTGCGCCATGCCGATAACAATTTCCTTGGCACCGTAACCGCCTGATCGCTGGATCAGCTCATCGACGAGAGGAATAAGGCTTTCACCGCCTTCGAGACCAAAGCGCTTAGTGCCCGGGTAGCGGGAACCGAGGTATTTTTCGAGGCCTTCAGCGGCAGTGAGACGTTCGAGTAAATGATAGCGGGTTTCGAATTCGTACTTGGGTTTACCCTTGACCGATTCGAGGCGTTGCTGAAACCAGCGACGAATATCGGTATCAACAATGTGCATATACTCAGCACCGATGGATGAGCAATAGGTGCTCTGCAATCCATCGATGATTTCTTTCAAAGTGAGCACTTCATCGCCAAAGGCCAGGCTTCCCGTCTGAAATTCGGTATCGAGGTCGGCTTCGCTGAGCCCGTGATAACCAAGTTCGAGATCCTGTACGTGCTCCCTTTCCATCAAGCCAAGTGGATCAAGGTTCGCGACCTGATGCCCCCGGATGCGGTAAGCGCTGATTAATTGAAGTACTTTAACCTGTTTCTTCTCGTGCTCACTGGTGGCACTGGCAGGTGTACTTAAATCAGATTTGGCAAATTTCTGTTTAGAGAGGTGGAGGAACTGTTCGCGTATCGTGGAGTGCGGAATATCTTTGGCCGAATAGCCGTTGACGCGTGGGAGTTGGTCGAAATAACTACGCCATTCTTCCGGAACGCTATTTGGGTCAGAAAGATAAGCGTCGTACAGTTGTTCGACATAGACCAGATTTCCGCCGGCCAGGTGACTGGACCGCCAGAGTTCTTCCATCGTGCTGTCTTGCATTAATAGCTCGCCTTAGTTAGCAGTAAATGCGAATACTAGGCACTATCTTATTGGCTGCCGATAACCGGCCAGATGTAAACCCGCGCGTACGCGAGAGTGATGACTGCTGCCTCAAAGATAATACGGGTGTTACCCGATTCCCCAGTGGTTCATACTCAGCAAACTACCCTTGCACACTTTTTGGGTGGCAAAAGCAGCTTCCAGACTGCTCCAGAGCCCTGAGTTATGGGAGCTGGAACGGATTCATCATTAGATTATAGACACTATTTTTATTTACGCAGGAGAATATAAAGCGAGCTCTCTCTGCGTAACGGGAGTCCTGCCCAGGCAGGACTCCTTCACGCTATTTACCCGAGTTTAAAATCAGGTAGAACGCTGTAGCAACATGCCGCGAATGTGACCAATTGCCTTAGTCGGATTAAGACCTTTAGGGCACACGCTTACACAGTTCATGATGCCACGACAGCGGAATACGCTAAAGGGGTCATCCAGATCTGCCAGACGCTCAGCCGTCGCAGTGTCACGCGAATCAGCCAAAAAGCGATAAGCCTGCAACAAGCCGGATGGACCGACAAACTTATCAGGATTCCACCAGAATGATGGACAGGCCGTTGAACAGCAGGCACACAAAATACACTCGTAAAGACCATCGAGCTTCTCGCGATCTTCGGGCGATTGCAAGCGCTCAATCGCAGGTGGCGGTGTGTCATTGATCAGGAACGGCTTAATCTTTTCGTACTGCTTATAGAACATGCTCATGTCCACAACCAGGTCTCGAATCACTGGCAAGCCTGGCAATGGGCGCAGCACCAGCTTGTCACCCTTCAACACTTCAGAAAGCGGTGTTATGCAGGCAAGACCATTTTTGCCGTTCATATTGAGACCATCAGAACCACAAACACCCTCACGACAGGAGCGGCGATAAGTGACAGACGTATCTTTTTCCTTCAACAGGTGCAGCACGTCCAACACCATCAGATCCTTGCCTTCAGGTATATCAATATTGATATCCTGCATGTAAGGGGTTTGGTCCTTCTCAGGATTGTAGCGATAAATACTAACTAACATTCTCGTATCACTCCTAGTAAGACCGTACTTTTGGCGGGAACGCTTCGACTGTTTTCGGAGCGAAGTTCACATCTCGCTTGCCAACACGCTTCTCGGTTGGGAAGTACAGTGAGTGCTTCAGCCAGTTCTCATCGTCACGCTCAGTGAAGTCGTTGCGCGCGTGGGCGCCCCGGCTTTCTTTGCGCTCTTCTGCTGAAACCGCCGTGGCCACGGCCACTTCATAGAGGTTGTCGAGCTCAAGTGCTTCGATACGCGCGGTATTGAATGCCTGACTCTTATCATCAAGATGTACGTTCTTAATGCGCTCTCCGATCTCGTCCAGAAGCTTAAGACCTTTCTGCATGCTCTCGCCTTCGCGGAATACGCCAAAGTAAAGCTGCATGGTTTTCTGAAGCTCAGCTTTCACATCGGCCATGCTTTCACCTGAGGTCGAGCTGTTCAGGCGATCCAGGCGACTGAGGGCCTGATCGATATCAGATTCGCTTGCGTCATCGTGACTAATACCTTCCTGCAAAGCCTTCTCGATTTGCAGACCTGCCGCACGACCAAATACCACCAGGTCAAGCAGCGAGTTACCACCAAGGCGGTTTGCGCCGTGCACAGAAACGCAGGCAGCTTCACCACAAGCGTACAGACCATCGATGATCTGGTCGTTGCCATTACCATCCTGCATCAGCGCTTCACCACCGATAGTGGTTGGTATACCGCCCATCATATAGTGACAGGTTGGCACTACCGGCACTGGCGCTTTGACTGGATCTACATGCGCGAAAGTCTTGGACAGTTCGCAAATACCGGGCAGACGCAGGTTCAGCGTTTCTTCACCAAGGTGATCAAGCTTCAGCAAAACGTGGTCTTTGTTCGGACCACAGCCTCGGCCTTCAAGTATCTCGAGTACCATTGAGCGTGCAACCACGTCACGACCGGCGAGATCTTTCGCGTTAGGTGCATAACGCTCCATAAAACGCTCACCTTCGCTGTTTATCAGGTAACCACCTTCACCACGACAACCCTCGGTGACCAGTGTGCCTGCACCATAAATGCCGGTTGGGTGGAACTGCCACATTTCCATGTCCTGGCCGGGAAAACCAGCACGCAATGCCATTCCCATGCCGTCACCGGTATTGATCAGTGCGTTAGTGGTGGACTGGTAGATGCGCCCTGCACCGCCGGTTGCCATCACAGTTGCCTTGGCCTTGATGTATACCGTTTCACCGGTTTCGATACAGATCGCAATAACTCCAACCACTGCGCCCTTCTGGTTTTTTACCAGATCGACAGCGTACCACTCGTTCAAAAACGTCGTGCCGCCTTTCAGGTTACCCTGATACAAAGCGTGCAGGAGTGCGTGACCGGTGCGGTCTGCTGCGGCACAAGTTCGGGCTGCCTGTCCACCCTTGCCATAGTCTTTAGATTGACCACCGAAAGGACGTTGATAAATACGCCCCTGTTCAGTTCTTGAGAAAGGTAAGCCCATATGATCCAGTTCGAATACAGCCTGGGGGCCTACTGAACACATGTACTCAATCGCATCCTGATCTCCAATGTAGTCAGAACCCTTAACGGTATCGTACATATGCCAACGCCAATCATCGTTAGGATCTGCACTGGCAATCGCACACGTGATACCACCCTGTGCAGACACTGTGTGTGAGCGCGTAGGAAATACTTTGGAGATACAGGCTGTCTTAACGCCGGATTCGGTCAGTTGCAGTGCTGCGCGCATACCTGCACCACCGCCACCGATTACGATGGCATCATAATTAAGTGTTCGCAATTTAGACATTCCTTACAGCCCCCATAGAATCTGAACGCCCCACACGATGTAGGCAAACATAACCAGCCCACAAACCGCTTGAAACATGAAGCGAGCACCTGTGGCTTTTATATAGTCCGTTGACACCGTCCACAGACCAATCCAGGCGTGAGCACCGATGGAAAGCAGAGCCAACAAAGAGAAAATGCGCATCCAGGTTGAAGCAAACAGCTCAGACCATTGTGCATAGCTGAGATCTGGCGTAGTCACCAGATAGCCCAGCAAGAAGAGCGTGTAAGCGGCCAAAATGACAGCAGTGACGCGCTGCATTAACCAATCGTAAAGCCCATTACGACCAAAACTAGTAACGCTGGCTACCATACCCAAACCCCCGCGAGAACAATCAGCACCACCGAAACAGCGATGGTAATTTTGGCACCGAGCACACCGCCTTCGAGCGTTTCGCCAATACCAAGATCCATAATTAAGTGTTTAATGCCCGCTACCAGATGGTAAAGCAAAGCAGACAAAATGCCCCAGATTACCAGTTTTGCAAAGAAGCCATTGAGGCAATCCTTAACTGAAGCGAAACCCTCTTCGCTTGACAGCGACAGGTCAAGTGCATACATCAGAACGGCTACGCCGACAAACAACGCCACGCCAGTGACGCGGTGCACGATAGACGTGAGCGCCGGCAACGGAAAACTAAACTTGGTAAGGTCAAGATTGACAGGTCGGTTATTATTCACAGCACATATTCTCTCTCAAAGATTACTTGGCCCCTGTTACACAGAACCGGAGGGAGGTTCACCCATCGTTCCCTTAAAGAATGAGAGGCAGGCCTTGGGCTCTGCAGCCTTATAATAGTGTGTACTAATATAGATAATGATCAGCAAATGCGCACATTTGCAGCATTGATCGCGGTCAGTACCCAAATCGCGCCGGAATTATAGGCACTAAAGTTCTCAAATACAAACGCTTAGAGGCAGGTCTTAAAGCTTGCAGCGGAAGGTTGACAGGGCGGGCCAAAAGACAGTAACTTTCGCCCGCCGAAATCTGCAATCACTCAAAAAGTCACATATAAACAGTGATTTATAACGTTCACACGGCAAACTTTGCACAATGTTATGGCATAGCACAGAATCATGCCTCAGCATAGTGCACGCCAGTTGTCAGAGCGACAGATACGGTGTACATATTACGCACAAATCACCGCAACACAGTTTTTGTTGTCTCGCGCAATGATGACTATAGTTGTTGTATTTGTCATAATGCGCG
>JBFHVM010000044.1:0-14836 GCA_041589495.1 Oleiphilaceae bacterium
AGCTCGCCGCACAACTCGAGCAGGCGGGCATCTCTTTGCCGTCACAGAGCGACTGGATGAGGCAATGGGATCAGGCCGAATCACTCGCACAACGGCTGTCTGCTTTGGTTTCGATCGTGAAACCGGAGTCCGCAGCCGCATCTTCCGCTGCCTCAGCGGCAGTATCAATGGCTATGGCCAATGGGGCTGCGGGTTCGAGCGCCGCACGTGGGCCAGGCCAATATCAGCAAGGCAAGCTCAATGAGTGGACCATGGCACCTGCGCCGCTGCAGGGAGTTGGGCTTGATGTGCAATCCCAGTCTTCCAATGGCTTAGATTCCGGCTGGTTAGTGAACGAAGAAATGCGTTTGCAATCGAGTGTCAGTCCCGCTCATGGCCAGACTGGAATGACCGCATTACAGGCACAGTCGGCAGAGGGCGAAGGCGCCGATGGCATGTGGTCTTACACCGGATTGACACAAGCTCAGTCTGCCGTTTCCGGAGCTCAGGGTAATAACGCTGCGCTTAACCCGCAGGGGCAGGCTATGGATGCTGCTTTGATGGCCAGCAATGAAACTGATGGCTTGTTTAAGGCGCAGCTGGACCTGGCGACTGGTGACCACAATCTAGAAGGCGCGGATGAATTACTGATCGATAAGCCGCAGTCGGTAAGTCGTTTAACAGAGCTGCAGGCCAAGCAAACCGCGGTTTTGCCTAAAACCTACACCACTGGCGTAAACATTCCCGTTGCTGATCCGCAATGGGGTGATGAGATGAGTCAGAAAATTGTTTGGATGACAGGTCGTCAGATTCAGGCCGCCGAGATTCATCTTAATCCGGCCGAACTGGGCCCGGTGGAGGTGAAAATCAGTGTGACTAATGATCAGGCTACAGTCACCTTTAATGCCCAGCACGCGACGGTAAGAGAAATGCTCGAAGCCAACGTTCAGCGATTACGTGAAATGATGGAGTCCAACGGCGTCGACCTTTCCGATGTGCATGTTGACACCGGAGCGCAGGAACAGGGATACGCTGCCGAACAAGGCGCACAGGGCAGCGGACAGGGCATGGCGGGTGATGGCGACGAAACCGATGCCGAAAATAGTGACACCGAGTTGGTGGCCAAGGCAGTCAGTGACCGTCTTGTGGATTACTATGCCTAGGCCGTAATGAGTTGGGGCTCCAGGAGTTGAGCCCCAAACTCTCTTTGATATTTAATTTATTTCTACTTCAGCAAACGCCAGTAAACCTTCGGTGAGGAATTTTTATGCACTGATTGTTTTGGTGGTGATTATCCCACTTAATTTGTGCGCCTGGTGCCGCAAAGTCTTTAGTTTGCGCTAAACTTATGTTCGAATTCAGGTCTCAGTTCGGTGGTAAGCCGTTGTGAGAAAAGGAGATTATTCCTTTGGTGACAAGGTGATCCCACCTGAAATGGCATAGTGTTTGCAGTTTTGGCTGTAGACTTCCGAAAAGCAGTAAGAAACGACGGGAAATTGGCGTGGCTGACGACGACAAAGCACAAGAAGACAATCAGGAAGAAGAGGGTAAATCGAAGAAGGGGATCATTATGATTGCCCTGGTCGTACTCGTGGCCATTGGTGCCTCGGTCGGTGTAACGATCTTTTTGCTGGGTGATTCGTCTCCGCCGGCAGAAGAGGCTGCTCAGGAAGAAGAGGTTCCGCAGGGGCCTGCCGTGTATCATGAGATCAAACCGCCATTTCTGGTGACCTTCAATGTTGGTGGGCGACAACGCTACATGCAGATTCATGTGGCCGTGTCATCACGTGATTCGAATGCGTTTTCGGCAGTGGAGCATCATTTGCCTCTTATTCGCTCCAAAATCATTAATCTTTACAGCGGTATAGACTTTGAGGCCGTTCAGACCGATGCGGGTAAACAGGCGCTGCGAGAAGACACCGTAAAAGCCATTAACGAGGTGCTGGAAGCAGAAGGTGCCTCATTGATTGAAAACGTATTTTTTACCAACTTTGTGCTGCAGTAACTTCAGACAACAAGAGCTAATGGGCGGGTAGACAGGCGTGCAGGATTTACTTTCGCAAGACGAGATTGATGCGCTCCTCCATGGCGTCGACGACGGTGATATAGACACCGAAGACGAGACCGATGAGGAAGGTGTCCGGTCGTATGACCTGGCCAGTCAGGACCGTATTGTTCGCGGGCGCATGCCCACGCTCGAAATGATTAACGAGCGCTTTGCCCGTTACACTCGTATTAGCCTGTTTAACTTGTTGCGCCGTAACGCCGATGTATCGACGGGCGGTGTACAGATTATGAAGTTTGGCGAGTACATTCACACGCTATACGTTCCAACCAGTCTCAACATCGTAAAAATGCGTCCTCTGCGAGGGTCGGGCCTGTTTATTTTTGACGCCAAACTCGTGTTCAAACTGGTAGATAACTTTTTTGGCGGTGATGGCCGGCATGCCAAAATTGAAGGTCGCGAATTTACGCCAACCGAGAACCGTGTCGTTCAAATGGTACTCGAACAGATTTTTATCGACATGAAAGAAGCCTGGAATGCCGTATTCAAAGTGGATTTTGAATACGTGAATTCCGAGGTGAATCCGTCCATGGCGAACATCGTCAGTCCCAGCGAAGTGGTGGTGATTTGTACGTTTCATATTGAACTCGATGGTGGTGGCGGTGATTTACACATGGCCTTGCCGTATTCCACGATAGAACCCATACGTGAAATTCTCGATGCGGGTGTGCAAAGTGATGTCGATGATGTAGATGAACGTTGGATGAACACAATCAGGAAGGACCTCCTTGAGGCCCGGGTACCGGTAAATGCGACGATACTCGAAAATCGCGTAAGTTTGAGAGATGTATCCAGTTTGAAAGCGGGAGACATCATCCCCATTGATTTGCCTGAGCTGGTGACTATGACGGCGAACAAGGTACCCATGTTCAAAGCACGCCTTGGTGAAAAGGATGGCAATTTGGCTTTGAAAATTGAAGAGCGCATAGAGCGCCCCGCGTTAATGACAGGTGTGGTAGACGACGATGAGTGATAACGACACGCCCCCAGAAGGGCAATCTGAAGACGAAAAACTGGCTGCCGAGTGGGAAGCCGCCATGGAGGAATCCGGCGATGCCGGTGACGAAGGAGGGGATGGCGACCGCGATGACGAGTGGGCGGCTGCCATGGCCGAAGCTGAATCCATGGGGGGGGATGGAGACGACATCCAGTCTGCACCCTTGGAATCGTTTGACAGTGCGCCGCCCCAAGCGATGGCCGGTATTGGTTCAGGCAGTGGGCCGACTCCTGATCTTGACGTGATACTCGATATTCCTGTCACCATTTCTATGGAAGTGGGTAATACCTCCATTCCTATTCGTAACCTTTTGCAACTCAACCAGGGTTCGGTGATCGAGCTCGACCGCCTCGCGGGTGAACCTTTGGATGTGCTGGTTAACGGCACCTTGATCGCCCATGGAGAGGTAGTGATGGTGAACGAGAAGTTTGGCATTCGTCTCACTGATGTAGTCAGTCCTTCAGAACGTATTCGGCGCCTGGGTTAGCTGTGCTGCATTACATGTCGAAGCGTCTTATCAAAGTGGCCAGAACAATCATGTTGCCGTGCGTACTCATCGGCTTTCTTAGCATTGCATCCAGTGTGCTTGCTGAGCCCGAGAAACCGAGTGCGCAGGCTGCCGTCAAGGCGCCGGCATCGCTGGGTGAAGAACAACCAGTCAGCACAATTGACGGTGAGGTGAGGGGCGATGCCTCTGCACCGGCAAAAGAACCCTTTGCAGAGCGAAAAGTCGCTACTGTGGCGACGGCAACCGATTGGTCTGTGGTGGCGTTAACCCTGGTGGGCATACTTGGCCTCATATTCCTTCTGGGCTGGGCTGTCCGTCGCATGGGTGGTTTGCGAGCAATGGGCGTGCGAGATATGAAAGTGGTCGCAGCTTTGCCTTTGGGTACACGCGAGAGAGTGGCGGTTGTTCAAGTGCAGGGGAAGCGCTTTTTACTAGGCGTGACGGCACAGCAAATCACACATCTACATACCTTCGACGAAGAACATGCATCCGAAGACGACAGTGAACAGGCGTTTATGCAAACCCTGAAGGGCGTTCTGGGAAAACAACATACACCTCCAACTCCACAATCCACGCATGAATCTTAACTGTCTGTTTACGTTATCGCTTCTGTTGATCTTGCCTGCCGGCAGTGTATTGGCGGCAGATACCGGCATTCCGGCAGTGCAATTGGTCACCAATGAAGATGGCTCGCAGTCCTACTCGGTAACCCTGCAAATACTTGCGCTGATGACAGCGCTAACATTTTTGCCTGCCATGCTGATGATGATGACGTCCTTCACGCGCATTATTGTGGTGTTTGCCATCTTGCGACAGGCGCTGGGTTTACAGCAAACGCCGTCTAACCAGATTATTCTTGGTCTAACCCTTTTTCTCACTATTTTTATCATGGCTCCGGTGCTCGAAAAGGTCAACGAGGCGGCCATTCAGCCTTATATGGCTGAGGAGCTTGCCCCACTCGAAGCGGTGAAAAAGGCCAGCGAACCCTTTCGGGATTTTATGCTGGGTCAAACGCGTGAAGATGATTTGGCGCTGTTTGTGCGTATTTCGGGCGTCGAGTACGAGTCAGCAGAGACAGTGTCGTTTTGGGTGCTCATGCCGGCTTTTGTTACCAGTGAGTTAAAGACCGCTTTTCAAATCGGCTTTATGCTGTTTCTGCCTTTTCTGATTATTGATATGGTAGTGGCAAGTGTACTGATGGCCATGGGTATGATGATGCTGTCGCCCATTATTATTTCGCTCCCGTTCAAGATAATGTTTTTTGTATTGATTGACGGCTGGGCGCTGATTATTGGCACGCTGGCCGCGAGTTTTGGTGTTTAATTTTAGAGGCAGGAGGAAGCGTACATGACACCTGATGTAGCACTCGACCTCGTTCGCGAAGCGGTTTATATCATTCTCGTGCTGGTGGGTTTGATTCTATTGCCAGGTTTGATCGTGGGTTTGCTGGTCAGTATTTTTCAGGCTGCCACGCAAATCAACGAACAAACCCTCAGCTTTCTGCCACGTCTTTTGATTACCTTGATAACACTGATTGTGGCAGGGCCTTACATGATGCAGAAGATTCTCGACTTTTCGGAACAGCTCATCATGAATATTCCCAATCTCATCGGTTAGCCCAATGATATTAACCGATGCGCAAATCGGTGCCTGGCTGGGCTCCTTTTTGTGGCCCCTGTTCCGTATCGCCAGTTTTTTCATGGTGGTTCCCATTATCGGCACGCAGCTCGTGCCCATGCGTGTGCGCATTGGGCTGGCCTTTGTGGTGACGATTGCTGTTGCTCCCTTGCTTGGCCCCATGCCCGAAGTTGACGCCATTTCCATCGAAGCGGCGATGGTGACGCTGCAGCAAATATTTATCGGCACGATTCTGGGTTTTGTTTTTGTCATGCTCATGCAATTATTTGTGGTGGCAGGTCAAATGATCGCCATGCAGATGGGGCTTGGTTTTGCCTCCATGATTGATCCGGCCAATGGGGTCAATGTTGCCGTGCTCTCTCAGATATTTCTTATCTCAGTCACGCTCATGTTTTTAGCCATGAATGGGCATCTGGTGATGATTGAGGTCATTGTGGAGAGTTTCAAGGCCTGGCCGGTTTCTTCAACCATCCTGGGACAGGGGGGGGTTGGTAAAGACCTGTTATGGGAAGTTATTATGCGCATCAATTGGCTGTTCGCATCGGCGCTTTTGCTGGCTCTGCCAGCCATCACGGCGGTACTCATTGTTAACCTGGCATTCGGCATCATGACACGGGCAGCCCCGCAAATGAACGTATTCTCGCTGGGTTTTCCCATTTCGATGATTTTTGGTTTGTTTATAGTCTGGGTGAGCTCGGCAGAATTGCTGCCCCAGTTTCAAAAGCTCAGTGAAGAAACCTACCTGTTTCTGCGCGAATTACAGCGGAGTTAAAGGGGGCATACTGTGGCTGAAGACAACGATAATAGTCAGGAAAAAACCGAAGAGCCCACCCCCAGGCGCCTCGAGAAGGCGCGGGAAGAGGGGCAGGTTCCCCGGTCTAAGGAACTCAATACCGCCGCTGTGCTGATTATGGGCACCGGTGGACTGTTGATTTTTGGCGCGAGTATTGGTGATGCCATACGCGATATCATGTATGGCAGTTTTTCTCTGCCACGTGAGGCGCTATTTGATACCCATCAAATGGGGCTTTATCTGGCGAGGGCGGCCCAGCAGGCAGCCGAAGTCTTGGCTCCGTTAATGATTTTTTTGTTTATTGCTTCCATTGCAGGCTCGATTGCTTTGGGGGGATGGTTGCTTTCGGCCAAGGCCGCGGCGCCCAAGTTTAGTCGCTTGAATCCCATCAAGGGCTTGCAGCGTATGTTTTCTTTGAAATCACTCATGGAGTTGGCCAAGGCCATTGCAAAAGTCTCTGTGGTGATGTTCTTTGCCGTCTTGCTGCTGCAAATGCAAACGCCCGAATTGCTCGGTCTCGCCAATCAAGGTGTAATACCCGCGATGGCGCATGCCACCGACATCCTCGGATGGAGCTTCTTTTTACTCTCGTGCACGATGATCGTGATCGTGCTGGTTGATGTGCCGTTTCAGATTTATGATCACCATAAGAACCTCAAGATGACGATGCAAGAGGTGAAGGATGAATACAAGGATACCGAGGGTAAGCCCGAGGTAAAAAGTCGTATTCGTCAGCTGCAGCGCGAGATGTCCCAGCGCCGTATGATGCAGGATGTACCTGAGGCAGATGTGGTGATCACCAACCCCGAACACTATTCGGTGGCCTTACGCTACGATCCGCAAAAAGATGCGGCGCCCATCCTGCTGGCGAAGGGTGGGGATCAGTTGGCCCTGAAAATTCGCGAAATCGCGCGCGAACATGATGTAGAAATTGTCGAAGCGCCCCCTCTGGCGCGATCCGTTTACTACCACTCCGAAGTGGGCGAAGAAATTCCCTCTGGGCTATACATGGCCGTGGCGCAGGTATTGGCTTATGTGTTTCAGCTTAAGCAGTTCCGCCGTCGGGTTTCCCCTCGGCCGGCAAAACCCGATTTTCCGGTTCCCGACGAATTACGTCGCGACTAGATCCTGTTCCGCCCCACTTAATTATTTTCTGCCAAAAAGCAAAACTGTGCATGGTCTTTGCAGGACATACTGTCCGAGCGCGTTTTTGACAGAACTTTGACGCTCGAAATGTTTTCCGACAACAGGTGGTGTCACTTTCATGCAGCAGGTATTTGGTTTAAATCAACTACGAATGGTTCAGAGCCATATGGCGATACCGTTGCTGCTTATTGCCATTCTGGGCATGATGACATTGCCCGTTCCGCCGTTTCTTCTCGATTTGCTATTCACTTTTAATATCGCCTTGGCCTTGGTGGTGTTGCTGGTATGTGTGTATTCCCTGCGGCCAATTGAATTTGCCATATTCCCGACCGTACTCCTCGTCGCCACGCTGCTGCGACTGGCGCTCAACGTTGCGTCCACGCGCGTCGTTTTATTAGAGGGGCATGAGGGGGGAGATGCGGCAGGCAAGGTGATCGAAGCCTTCGGTGAAGTGGTAATTGGCGGTAACTATGCTGTTGGTCTGGTGGTGTTTGCCATTCTCATGATTATCAACTTTGTGGTGGTGACCAAGGGGGCCGGCAGGGTATCTGAAGTCAGCGCGCGCTTTACCCTCGATGCCATGCCAGGTAAACAGATGGCCATCGACGCCGACTTGAACGCGGGGATTATCAATCAGGACGAAGCCAAGGCCCGTCGTGAAGAAGTGGCAACCGAAGCCGACTTTTATGGCTCCATGGACGGTGCCAGTAAATTTGTTCGCGGCGATGCGATAGCCGGGCTGTTGATTCTGGCGATCAATATCATTGGCGGCCTTTCCATTGGCATCATGCAACACGACCTTGAGTTTGGCGATGCCATGGAAAAGTACTCGCTGCTGACCATTGGTGACGGTCTCGTTGCCCAGATTCCGTCATTGCTGCTGTCAACCGCCGCAGCCATTATGGTGACCCGGGTGAGCACGACTCAGGATATGTCGTCGCAGGTGCTGGACCAGATGTTTGTGTCACCGAAGGCACTTTATATAGCGGCAGGTATCCTGATCATAATGGGCTTGGTACCCGGTATGCCCCACCTTGCCTTTCTGGGTCTGGGCGGTTTGATTGCTGGTTTGGCCTGGTGGGGCGCGCATCGCCGTCAGGCGGCCGGGACCGAAGAATACAAGGGGCCGGTGCCTCCTCGAACCAAGTCGGCATCGATGGATCCGGGTACCGTGACCCGAGACGTTGATGCATTGCCCGCTGGCTCAGGGCAGGATGAGCCGGTCAGGGAGTTGGGCTGGGACGACGTAGTTGCCGTCGATATTATTGGTCTTGAGGTGGGCTATCGATTGATTCCTTTGGTAGATAAGAGTCAGGGGGGGCAGTTGCTTGGCCGCATTAAGGGTGTGCGTAAAAAGTTATCTCAGGAACTGGGCTTTCTCATGCCGTCGGTGCATATTCGTGACAATCTCGAGTTAATGCCCAACGTGTATCGTATTACCCTCATGGGTGTGACGCTGGCCGAAGCCGAGATTCATCCGGATCGCGAGCTGGCGATTAATCCGGGCCAGGTATTTGGGGCCATCGAGGGGATAGAGGGCAAGGATCCAGCTTTCGGGCTAGATGCCATCTGGATCGAATCAACCCAGAAAGATCACGCTCAGACCCTAGGCTACACGGTAGTTGATGCGAGCACAGTGGTTGCTACCCATCTTAACCAGGTGCTACAGAAACATTCCAGTGAGTTGATTGGGCACGAGGAAGTTCAGCAATGGCTCGATCAATTGGCTAAGGCTTCGCCCAAGCTGGCAGAAGAACTTGTGCCTAATACGCTCTCGGTGAGTCTGCTGCTCAAAGTACTGCAAAATCTCCTGATCGAAGAAGTTCCCATTCGTGATATGCGCTCGATTGCAGAGGCACTGGTGAACGTAACGCCGAAAAGCACAGATGCCTCGCAATTAACCGAGGCTTGTCGTCAGGGGCTCAAGCGTCTGATTGTTCAAACCCTGTGTGGAGCCGAAAACGAAATACCGGTGATTACCCTTGAGCCAGATCTGGAACAGCTCTTGCTTAAGTCAGTACAGCAGTCCCAGAAAGTACCGGGGGCGGATGATATTGGTCTGGTTCTCGAGCCACGTATTGTGGAGACGCTGCAGAAATCACTGGCAGAGTCTGCGCAAAGACAGGAGATGTTGGGCAAACCCGCAATCCTTCTGGTTTCGGGGCCTTTGAGGCCGGTACTGGCGAAATTTGTTCGCTTCACAAGTGAGGTTTTGAAAGTCCTATCGTATCAGGAAGTGCCCAATAACAAGCAGATCAACATTGTGGCAACGGTAGGGCAATAGTGACAAACAATCGGCAGGCAAGCAGATGTGAGTCAAATGTTTGGCGTGTGGTGAGACCGACATGAAAGTACAACGATTTTTTGCAAAAAACATGGCTGAGGCCTTGAAGCAGGTGCGAGAAGAGTTTGGCCCGGATGCGGTCATACTTTCGAACACCAAAGTCGACGGCGGAATGGAACTGGTCGCTGCGCTCGATTATGAAGAGAATGCTTCCGAAGAAGTGCTGCATGAAGATCTGGGGCAGTCCGGTCAGCCAAGTCCAAGTCAAATTGCACGAATGCATGCCGAAAAGCATCTTAAATTACAGCAGGAGATGGATCGCGCCCGCCGCAAAATAGAAGAGGTGCGCCGCAAGCGCAGCGAGGCAGGCGCAGAGTTTGCCCAGCGCGCATCGGCGCAGGCAGATGAAATAAAAAGCACTGCACCAGATGGCGTTACGGCCAAGCCTGGTTGGGATGAGTTGTCCGATATGAAGGCCGAAATTCTCGAACTAAAGAATCTTATCAGCGAGCAGGTCACGCAAAAGCAGGAAGCTACGCCACCGCCTGCCAACTCGCATGTGCGTGAACAACTGGACCGCATGCTTAAATCTTTGTGTATTACTTCGCAGTTGGCCAATGAGTCGCTGAAAGAGAGCCCAGTTGGAGCCGGTTTCGATGAAGCCTGGGCGCAATTGCGTTCACGCCTGGAAGGTGGGGTGCAAAGCGAGCCTGGCGAGATTATTGATAGGCAGGGCGTGGTGGCGTTACTGGGCCCCACCGGCAGTGGCAAAACCATGACAATTGGTAAAATGGCCGCGCGTTATGTCATGAAATACGGTGCCGAAGGCTTGGCGCTGGTGACGACGGATCGTTACCGTATTGCCGCGCATGAGCAGCTTAAGGTGTTTGGTCGTATACTTAACGTACCAGTGCATGTTGTAGACGAACAACATGGTCTCGATACGATCCTGGAGAGTCTGCAGCACAAGCGCCTTGTGTTGATCGATACGGCGGGGCTGATGCACAGCGACGTATGTTGGTCTGAGCAGTTGCAGGAGATCAAGTTGTCCAGCCAAAGCATTCGCAATTATCTGGTGGTACCGGCAGTAGGGCAGTATCAGGTGATGTGTTCGACCTATCAACACTATCGCATGATGGGGTTAGAAGGAGTGATCGTCACCAAACTGGATGAAGCCGTGAGTTTAGGTGAGGTGATAAGCTTTTTGCACGAGACAGGCATGCGCGCTGCTTACTACACTGATGGGCAACGTGTGCCCGAAGATATACATCTCGTAACCGGGCGTGTTCTGCTGGAGCGGGCCGAGGCTTTGTTGAATAGTTCCGAGCGATGGGTGACAATTCGTTCCCAAGAATCGACCAGCAGCGATTCTTTCTATTTTCACACCGCCTGATCCTCAGGGATAAAGGCGATGAGCGCTGGCTCAGCGCATCCACAATAAAGAGGCCTGTAACATAGGCCCGCAGAAGTAAAGAGGGCATCAACCGGTATGGCAAATTCTGGTCCGGTTCAAGTAATTGCAGTCACTGGCGGAAAAGGCGGTGTTGGCAAAAGTAATGTTTCCATTAATTTGGCGATGGCCTTGGCAGAAAAGGGCCGTCGGGTTGTTGTATTGGATGCGGACCTGGGTCTCGCAAATATCGATGTCCTCCTCGGAATTACTTCAAAACGCAATATCGCCGATGTGATTAGCGGCGAGTGCAGCCTACGTGAAGTCATGGTTGAGGGGCCCATGGGTATAAAGGTGGTGCCGGCATCTTCGGGAACTCAGAAGATGGTGGCGCTTAATCCTATGGAACATGCCGGATTGATCAATGCCTTCAGCGAGATATCACAAGATCTCGACGTACTGATCGTCGATACGGCGGCTGGTATTTCCGACTCTGTTGTCTCGTTTTTGCGAGCGGCTCAGGAGGTGATTGTGGTGGTTTGTGATGAGCCTACCTCCATTACCGACTCCTATGCCTTGATCAAGTTGCTTAATCGCGATTACGACATGTACCGTTTTCGCGTTTTGGCCAATATGGTAAAAACGCAGGAAGAAGGGCGCCATTTGTTTTCTAAGCTGACCAATGTTACCGAACGCTTTCTCGATGTGGCGCTTCAGTACGTTGGCTGTATTCCCTATGATGAAGCGGTGAAAAAAGCGGTGCAGCGCCAGCGCGCAGTGTTGGATGCCTATCCAAGAGCAAAGGCGTCCATGGCATATCGATCTTTGGCGCAAAAGGCCGATAACTGGCCATTGCCCTCAACGCCAAGGGGCCATCTTGAATTCTTCGTAGAACGACTCGTGCAAGCCTGATTATCGCCTGCTATGTTTCTTTACAAACAGAAGTAGCAGGATTCAGGTGAATTGATTAGATTGCCACGCAGACAACGTAACAAGAATACTGACCGGCACCATGTATAACGACGCTCAAATTCAACACGCCGATGAACTCGTGCGCAAGCACGCGCCCTTGGTCAAGCGTATCGCCCATCATTTGATGGCGCGCTTGCCTGCGAGCGTGCAGGTGGACGATTTGATTCAGGCGGGCATGATCGGTCTACTCGAAGCTGCGCGCAAATACGAGGCTTCCAAAGGTGCGTCCTTCGAGACCTACGCAGGGATTCGTATTCGCGGCGCCATGATGGATGAGGTGCGTAAGGGCGATTGGGTGCCTCGGTCTGTACATCGTAATGCGCGTCGGATCGCCGAAGCCATTAAAGTGATTGAAGATCGCGAAGGTCGGGATGCGCAGGATGAAGAGATCGCAGCGCAACTGAACATGACCTTGGACGAGTATTTTGCCTGCCTTAAAGACAGTAATAGTGGCAAGTTGTTTAGCCTCGAAGAGGTGTCTGAGCATGGTGATGGAGCGATCGAGGGTGAAGCCTCGCGCAGTGGTGGGCCCGACAGAGAGTTTCAGGAGGGCGCATTTCGTCAGCATCTTGTGCAGGAAATAGACGGATTGCCAGAACGGGAAAAGCTGGTTTTATCCCTGTATTACGAAGAGGAACTCAACCTAAAGGAAATCGGTCAGGTGTTGTCAGTGAGTGAATCCCGGGTCAGTCAGATTCATTCACAGGCGGCTGCGCGTTTACGGGCGCGAATGAGTGCCTGGACCTGAACAACAATAAGATCTTAGAAATCCAACAGTTAACTCGACTGCTGGTGTGCCCACCCGACGCGCCTGCAGCCAGAATTAATGCTAAAAAAAACTGGCTAGGAGAAGATCACCGGCTAGACTTGTTTTATGGTTTGTAACTCAATTTCGGGTATCGACGTGTGTGGAGGTCGACTTGAATAAAGATATGAAAATCCTCGTAGTGGATGACTTTTCTACTATGAGGAGAATTATTAAGAACCTGCTGAGAGATCTGGGGTTTACCAATACCGATGAAGCGGACGACGGCAACACTGCTTTGCCGATGCTGCAATCGGGTAAATACGATTTCCTCATCACCGACTGGAATATGCCGGGAATGACGGGTATCGACTTGCTTCGCAATGTGCGAGCAGATGACAATCTAAAAACTCTGCCTGTACTGATGGTCACAGCCGAAGCCAAACGTGACCAGATTGTTGCCGCAGCGCAGGCTGGCGTCAACGGGTACGTTGTCAAGCCTTTCACCGCAGCTGTTCTCAAGGAAAAGATCGAGAAAATATTTGAACGCATCGATTCCTGATCTGAGTAAAGCATGAGCAAAGACAATACACTGGGTGGTGAATCAGGGAGCATGATCGACGAGGCGCTCAAGGAGCAGGTGAATCAACTTCAAGCGCTCGTTGAATCGGGAGATCAGGCCGGGGCAATGGCCCTTATCTCTGAAATGAACAGGGATCGCGACGATTCTCTGTACCAGGAAGTCGGTAAACTGACGCGCTCCCTTCACGAAGCTATACGCAATTTACAGATAGATTCCGGTCGTACAACGGAAGACGAGGATCTGTCCAAGATAGAAGATGCCACGGATCGTCTTGCCTACGTTGTGGATATGACCAATAAGGCGGCGAACAAAACACTGGACCTCGTCGAAGATACCATGCCAGTAGCGTCTAAAATCCGAGATGAGGCGGCGGGACTCAAAAAAGAATGGGATCGACTGCGCCGTAAAGAGATGAAGCCCGCCGAATTTCGTGATCTGACAAAGCGTATGGATACGTTTTTATGCGGTTTAAAGGCGGATTCCGATAAAGTTTACGGAAATTTATCAGATATATTACTGGCGCAAGACTTTCAGGATCTAACCGGGCAAGTGATCAATCGGGTCACTGGTCTGGTCAAGGAAGTAGAAGAGAATCTGGTTAATCTCGTCAAAATGGCCGCCAGGGTGGACGAAATTACCGGCACAGTCTATGTCGCAGAACAACAACAATCAGGTATAGAAGGCGAAGGCCCACAAATGAAGACAGAGCAGCGTGAGGACGTGGTCTCTGGACAGGATGATGTGGACGACCTGCTATCCAGTCTAGGCTTTTAAGGGGCATACACATGGCTTTCGAAGCGGACGAAGAAATACTTCAGGACTTTCTGGTCGAATCCGGCGAGATACTGGAGCTGCTGTCAGAACAGCTCGTTGATTTGGAACAGAATCCAGATGACAACGATCTGCTCAACGCGATTTTTCGAGGCTTTCACACGGTAAAAGGTGGCGCGGGTTTTTTACAGCTCGATGCGCTAGTAGATTGCTGCCACGTAGCGGAAAACGTGTTCGATATTTTGCGCAACGGCAAACGCAGCGTGGATTCCGAATTGATGGACGTCGTATTGCGTGCACTGGATACCGTGAACGAAATGTTCGGCGAGGTCCGTAATCGTCAGGAACCAACGCCGGCCGACCCGCAATTACTGAAAGACCTTGAACGTTTTGCTAAACCTGCCGATGAGGGCGAGGCGGCACCTGCCGCAGAAACTCCCGCTACCAAGCCCGAAGTCGCAGCGACCACCGCTGATGATGGCGATATTACCGATGATGAGTTTGAACAGCTGCTTGATGCACTGGACGAGCCTAAAGCGGGGGAGGCCAGCGAAGAGTCAGCAGCGAGCTCGGGTTCGGCTGCCAGCGATGAAATCACAGACGATGAATTCGAGCAGCTACTAGATGAGCTGCATGGCGAAGGCAAGCCCATTGCCAGTGCGGAGAATAAGGCTTCGAGTGCATCGGCATCTTCGGACGATATCAGTGACGAAGAGTTTGAAAATTTGCTCGATGAATTACATGGCAAAGGCAAGTTTGATTCCGCGAAAGTCAGCGATGGTGATGCATCCGTAAAACCGGCGCAACCTGCACAACCCGCAGCGGGCGGTGGCGAGTTGATCACCGATGACGAGTTTGAGAACTTGTTGGATGAGCTGCACGGTAAAGGTCAGTCGCCCACTAAAGGTGATGGTTCAGAGCCTGCGGCTGCAGCGCCTAAATCCGAGCCTGCGCCGGCGCCCAAG
>JBFHVM010000045.1:0-14810 GCA_041589495.1 Oleiphilaceae bacterium
CGCCGGTATGATTATCGATTACATTAAGAAGAATGCGAAACCCAATAAAACGCGAACAAGGGGTAAAGGATAACAATGGAAGACTTGCAGATAGCCGGGCATACCATCAAGGCAGGCGAAACCCGCAAGCTGGACTTGCAGACGCCTCCCTTATACACCGATACCAGCATGTCCATTCCCATCTATGTGGTGCGAGGCAAAAAGCCCGGTCCCACGTTGTTTGTGAGTGCGGCCATACATGGCGATGAACTTAATGGCGTGGAAATTATTGCGCGCCTTATTCACAGCAAATCACTGAAAGGCATAAAGGGTACCTTAATTGCCATTCCTTTTGTGAATGGCTATGGCATTCTCAATCAGAGTCGCTACCTGCCTGACCGGCGCGACCTTAATCGTTCCTTTCCAGGTTCCAAACGTGGCTCTCTCGCGGGCCGCATAGCCCATGGTTTTTTGAACGAAATCGTCGCCAAATGTGATTACGGCATCGATTTGCATACGGGGGCCATTCATCGCAGCAACCTGCCGCAAGTGCGCGCTAATCTGGATGACGAACAAACCCTCGAATTGGCAAGGGCCTTTGGCGTGCCCGTGTTGCTGAACTCGAACCTGCGTGATGGCTCGCTACGGCAGTGCGCAAGTGAGCTGGGTGTGAAGATTCTCTTGTATGAGGCCGGTGAAGCGCTGCGTTTTGATGAGCTTTCGATTCGTGCCGGTTATCGCGGCGTGCTGAATATCATGCGCGCCTTGGGTATGCTCAAGCAGGTAAAGCGCAAGACGCGTATAGCTGAACCCTTTGTCGCCCGCCAGAGTGGTTGGGTGCGCGCCCCTGAGAGTGGCTTTGTCACGCATTTGGCGAAGTTGGGTGAGCGCGTTAAAAAAGGCGAGTTGCTGGCCAGCATCAAAGATCATTTTGGTGATGTGGCAGGGCAGGTAAACAGCCCGGCCGATGGCATCGTGATTGGAAAACAGAATATACCTCTGGCGCAGGAAGGCGAAGCCATGTACCACATTGCCTACTTTTCGAGCCCGGGAGACGTAGCGGAAAACCTTGAAATTATGCAGGAAAACCTTATTTCGAACGAACAGTTAGGGCCCATGTTATGAACACCTTCGAAGATAAAATGGTGGTTGGGGCGTTGGAACAGTGCGACCTGCCCGAGTTGCATATTCGCAATCTCGATGTGCGCGTTGATACTGGGGCAAAAACATCTTCGCTGCACGTTGATAATCTCGAAACCTTCAAACGGGATGGCGAGACATGGGTGAGTTTTGATATACACCCCGACTCGCATAACGTCGACAGAGTGGTGCGGCGTTCAGCGCGGGTGAAGGATCACCGTACCATTAAAAGTTCCAATGCCACCAAAGAAAAACGTTGCGTGATCGAAACCGAAATTTGCATGGGCACGCGCCATTGGCCGATTGAGGTTACACTCACGGATCGTTCCAGTATGTCCTATCTCATGCTACTGGGGCGCGAAGCCATGCAAGGCAAAGTAGTGGTCGATCCCGGAGCGGAGTTTCTGTTGGGGCATGGCGATGCTATGGCGGGCGAAGAGGCATAGAGCACTCACAACAAAATTGGATTTTCTGGTTGTCGTGACATGAAGGATGTTATTGCAGAATTAACACGAATTGTGCAGCAGGTCGCGCTGGTACAGGATCCGAAGCAGCAAGTGCGATTGATCGTAGACCAGATTGCGCAAAGTCTGGATTGCGAAGTGTGTAGTCTGTATCGGCTGAGTAGCGAGGGGCATATGGCTTTGTTGGCCAGCCATGGCCTGGATGCCGATCGTCCTGTGGCAATTCCGGCCGGCGCCGGCCTGGTTGGGCTCGTTGTGCGCACGCGCCATGTGGTGAACATTGCCAATGGCCTCAAGCATCCCGATTACTTTCATGTGGCCGACTTACTAGAGGAGCGCTTTAAAAGTTTCTGTGGCGTACCATTGGTAAACAACGGCGAGGTGATCGGCGTTCTGGTGGTCCAGGGGCGGCATGCCAAAAAGCTCTCGGCAAAGCACGAAGCGTTCCTATCGACACTGGCCGCACATATTGCTCTGTTATTACCTCGTCTGCCGGTATCGAACGATGCCTATGTTTCGAGTAATACGCCGTTATTGGGCGTGGCCGCTGCACCGGGCGTCGCGCTTGGTCATGCCTTGCCTTGTCGTCGCGATAGTCTGGCCGATGTCGCGACGGCACAGGATGCCAATGTTGAGCAAAGTCTGTCAGATTGGCAGGCACTGTTAGCGCGCGTCGAAACCGATTTACGCAAAGAGCGGGCGGCTCTGGGCGAACTGGTCTCGGCTGATGTGGCCAGCATGTTCGATGCCTACCAAATGCTGCTGTTCGACCCCACCCTAAGTGAACGTGTGCAGTCGTCCATTCGTGAGGGCTATGCGCTGACCACGGCTATTAAAATGGCCATACAGTACTATGCCGATCTGTTTCGTGCCATGGATGATGAATACATGAAGGCGCGGCATGAAGACGTATGGCATTTGGGTAACAAGCTCTTTCACACCTATCAGCATGGGCATCCTGAGATGGCCCGGCAGGCATCGGATCATGATGCGGTGATTCTGATTGGTGACGATATTTCGGTGTCGGATATTGCCGCAGTGCCGACCAAAAAGCTAAAGGGTATTGTCTGTGCGGGAGGTTCGCGTTTATCCCATACCGCAATTTTGGCCAGTGCTTTGGGTATTCCTGCGATTATGGGTGTGCACGGCATTCTCGACGTTGCGGAACAAGAGGTGCTCATTATCGATGGTGATGAGGGACAGGTCATTTGCGACCCGCCAGAGCCTTTGCTGGCCGAATATCGCGTAGTTATTGAGCGGGAGCGCAATAAGATTGCGGGGCTCGATAAGTTGCGCGACTTGCCCGCGATTACACCGGATGGTCACCGCGTGTGCCTGCTGAGCAATAGCGGGCTACTGGCCGATATGAGCCCCGGTCTGCGACAAGGCTCCGAAGGGATTGGTCTGTTTCGAACCGAGATTCCCTTTATGGCCAGCGAAACCTTTCCCACCGAAGAAGAGCAGGTGCGCTTGTATCGCAAGGCCCTTGAAGTCTATCGCGGTAAACCGGTGACCATGCGAACGCTCGATGTTGGCGGCGATAAGCCCTTGCCATACTTTACCGTCGACAAGGAACAGAACCCGGCGCTGGGATGGCGAGGTATTCGCTTTGCTTTAGATAACGTGCAGCTACTCGTGACACAGCTGCGGGCGATGCTCAAGGCCGCACGAGAACCGAACCAGTTGCACGTTCTGGTACCCATGCTCGCCTCGTTGGATGAGCTTAAATCGATGAACAGTTTGCTTGATGACACCTTGGCACAGCTCACTGATGAAGGGGTTGAGGTATATCGACCCCGGTTGGGGGCCATGATCGAAGTGCCTGCTGCCATTAGCCAGATCGCCGACTGGAGACCGTATCTGGATTTTATCTCGGTGGGTTCCAATGATCTGAGTCAGTATTTATTGGCCCTGGATCGCAACAACCCACGGGTGGCGAGTCGCTACGACCACGTGCATCCCGCCGTCGTGCGTGAAATGCAAAGAATTGTAAAATCCTGCCGAGAGTTAAATTTGCCTTTGTCGGTATGTGGTGAGATGGCGGCCGATCCGGTGGCGGTTCTGCTGTTGCTGGGAATGGGCGTGGATCACCTGAGTATGAGTTCGGCTCGATTACCCAAAGTTAAATTATTGATTCGTAAGACCAAAAGGAGTGTCGCCGAAGAGTATTTGTCGCAAGCGCTGGTGCTGGGATCGGCCAGGGAAATCCGCGAGCTGGGGAATGCCTTAATACAGCGCGAAGGGCTGCTGGAACTACCAAATTCGTGAGGGTTCGCGCAGGTTTAAAATTAGGCGTATACTCAAAATAGTTGTTGTTGAGGGTCCGCCATGCATCATCTCAGAACCTGGCTTGTTGTTGCTGTCTTGCTATGTTCACCTGCCAAGTTATTGGCCTACGAAAGGGTCGAGTTTATTTTTGCTTATGATACGCAGCAAGGCTTTCCCGCGTTTATGGGGAATGGTCAGGATGTCCCGGTGCGTTACCCCGGTATTTACATCGATATTTTGCGCATGGTCGAGCAGCGCTTGCCTATCAAGTTAACGCTCATTCGATTGCCCTGGGAGCGTTGTAAGGCGTATCTGGCCCAGAATCGGGCATCTGCTATCAACTCGTCCTACAAAGCTTCGCGCGCGCTCATCGGTGTGTTTCCCAAGATGGCTTCTGGCCAAGTAGATCGCGACAAACGTATTACCTCCGATACCTATCGATTTTATACGCGCAACGATTATGAACTGCGCTACGACCCCGATCAGAGTAAAGTTTTTCCAGCAAAGTCCCTGCTCGCAGCGCCTTTAGGCTATTCGGTGGTGGATGACCTGAAGGCCAGGGGCCTCGTTGTGGAACAGCATCCAGACGGAGTGGAAGGCATCTTAAAGCTACTCATATATGGGCGTGTGCAGGGTATTATTGCCCACGAAAGCCAGATGCAATATACACTCAGTCAAAATAGCCAGTTTGCCGAGAGAGTTGTGCCGATCGAGCCGGCCATACGTGAAAAAGACTATTACATTCTGATTAGTCGTGGTTTCTACCGGGAGCACCCGGAACTTTCAAAGCAGATATGGGCTGCGATTGGCGAACTGCGTGAAACGATGCTGCCACAACTGGTGCAGGAGTATCAGGCGCATTTTGGTGGCTAGGGGGGAGGCCTAACGGTTAAGCACTTGCTGGAAGCGACGCGCGATGATGGTCATCATGATAGCGGCCAGCCGCGCATAGATGTCACTCTTGTAGGCCTCGTTGGGTAGAAACTCCTGAATAATGATCTGCACGTCAGCAAATACAGCATTTTGCCCGTTCTGTCCCTCCTTGACGCGTTGAATCACTCGGGTCATCAGACCTCCGTAATTATCTGAACCCAATTCCAGTACGATGGCACGTGCATGGCCTTCCATTTCGGCCAGATCCATGTTTTTAAGCTGGGCAACCAGTTCGACTTCGTTCAGTTTAATAATATCGTGGGTGTGCATGGGGACGCGTAACAGCCGTTGCTGGGTAATTAACAGGAGCTAGAGTTTAGCACAGTGGCTCAGGCCAGTCTGGTGATGGATTGAAACTTACCTTCATCGCTGAAGCGAATGACAAAGCTGCCGTAGATTCCCTCATGTGAGGTAAAACCGTTGAGAATATTAGCTGGAAACTGAATGGAACGCCCATCCCGACTGCGGGCGTACACCAGGTTGGTCTGCCCTCGATAGATCTTGAGCCACTCGTCTTTTGGGATGTGCAGGTCAACGATGATTTCACGCATGGCTTAACCGTGATTGACGAACCAGTAATCCTGCCAGAAGCGCAGTACCTTTTCGGGATATTTTATGCGTCCTAAACTACCATTGTAGCGCGCCAGGGCGCGAATCAGGTCGCCTTTTTCCTTGTCGATGTAGTGCTTGAGTATGGTGCAGCCATAACGCAGGTTGGTTTCAATGCGAGTGAGATTGTCTTGAGGACGGCCAATTTCTTTCTTCCAGAATGGCATGACCTGCATGAGTCCCTGCGCGCCCACGCGCGAGATGGCGAAACGATCAAAGGCGCTTTCTACGTGGATAACCGCCAATACTAATTCCGGCATCAGCTCAGCTCTGCGGGCTTCTGCGTGTACCCGTCTTAACAGATCGAGGCGTTGTTGAGGCTGCTTGATATAGCGCGACAGGCGTTTGGACATATCCACCAGCCACACTTCGGCGTCAAAGCGGTCTTCGAAGCTACTGGAATCATTCACCGTTTGCGTGAGCAGGGCGCGCAATTCCGGGTCGGGATCAGACTGTGCGAGTGCCATGCTGCCCGGCAACAAGCCAAGTAGCAGGCAAACCATAAGCGATCGGATATGAAGGGCTATTTTCAACACTCAACAACACGTAACAGGGATTACTTGATTCAGTTTAGACCGAGTTTCTCGCGCAGGAAACTCAGGGCTTCGTCGATTGTGACATCGGTCGAGTCACTATCGCGTCGGCCTTTGTATTCCAGGGTGCCATTCTTGATACCGCGATCGCTGATGACCAGGCGATGAGGAATACCAATCAATTCCATATCGGCAAACTTAAAGCCCGGGCGTTCGTTGCGGTCGTCGAGGAGTACATCGACGCCCGCCGCCTGCAGATCGGCGTACAGTTTTTCGGTCAGTTCGGCTACCGTCTCGGATTTGTGCATGTTGAGCGGAACCAGAGCCAGCGCGAACGGAGCGATGGCCTGGGGCCAGATAATGCCATTGTCGTCGTGATTCTGCTCTATGGCGGATGCCACAATGCGTGAGACGCCTATGCCGTAGCAGCCCATTTCCATAATGCTGGCCTTGCCGTTTTCGTCCAGAACTGTGGCATTCATGGCTTCGCTGTATTTGTTGCCCAGCTTAAATATATGGCCCACTTCGATGCCGCGCTTAATCACCAGTTCGCCTTTGCCGTCGGGGCTGGCATCCCCTTCGTGTACATTACGCAGGTCGGCCACCTCAGGCAGAGGCAGATCACGCTCCCAGTTAACGTTGATCAGGTGCTGGTCGTCCTCGTTGGCGCCACAGGCAAAGTCGCCTAGCAACACCGCGCTGCGATCAGCGATCACGCGCAGCTTAAGGCCTACCGGGCCCACGCTACCAACACTGGCACCGCATGCTTGCTTCACTTCTTCTTCGCTGGCAAATACCAAGGGGCTGGCGATACCTTCGATTTTCTCGGCTTTAATATCATTCAGGCTATGGTCACCACGCAGTACCAGAGCAACCAAGGGGGCTTGGGCACCTTCTTCGGCATCGCCAGCCACAGTGCCTTTTACAATCAGGGTTTTGAGTACCTGGTTAGCATCCAACTTTAAGAAGCCGCTGACTTCTTCAATACTTTTTTGGCCAGGCGTGGTGACTTTTTCCATGGTCGCGCCGGGAGCAGGGCGCTCACCCGAGGCAATGGCTTCGGCCAGTTCGATGTTGGCGGCGTAATCGCTCTCGGTACTGAAGGCAATGGCATCTTCACCGGAGTCGGCCAATACGTGGAATTCGTGGGACGAGCTACCACCAATGCTGCCGGAGTCCGCCTGTACGGCTCTGAAATCCAACCCCAGGCGAGTAAAGATGCGGCTATAGGTGTCGTACATTGCCTGGTAGGTTTCGTCGAGAGAGTCCTGATTCACGTGAAAGGAATAGGCATCCTTCATCAGAAATTCGCGCGCGCGCATCACCCCAAAACGGGGGCGGCGCTCATCGCGAAATTTGGTTTGAATCTGATAAAAGTTGGCGGGCAGCTGTTTGTAGCTTTTCAACTCATTGCGAATGAGATCGGTAATGACTTCTTCGTGTGTGGGCCCCAGGCAGAAATCCCGCTCATGGCGATCCTTGATACGCAGCAATTCGCCGCCGTATTGCTGCCAGCGCCCGGATTCTTCCCATAACTCGGCGGGTTGTACCACCGGCATCAGCAATTCTTGTGCACCACTGCGGTCCATCTCCTCGCGTACAATCTGCTCTACCTTACGCAGTACGCGCAGACCCATCGGTAGCCAGTTATACAGACCCGAAGCCAGTTTGCGGATCAGGCCAGCACGTAGCATTAATTGATGGCTAATAACTTCGGCGTCGGCGGGGGTTTCTTTGTGCGTGGCGATTAAAAAGCGGCTGGCGCGCATGGGCTGTATGCTTCCTCTGTGGCTGCTTGCATTGATGAGCACGAGCCCCTAAGGTGAATGCTCGTGCTAAGAGGGCTCATTTTAATGATCCCTCTGCCGCAGGTACAGTGTTTTGCAGCAATGAGAGGTGGAGTGTGAGTTTAACGGCGCAAGCGGTGCAAAAACTGATTCGCGAGTGGGTGCCCATGGCCGAAGATATTGATTTGCAGGTGGAGCACATCGACGAGTCCAGCGCGCGTATTCGCATTCCCTTCGATGAACGTAATACCCGCCCTGGTGGTACGGTATCGGGGCCAGTCATCATGGCGGCTGGCGATACCGCGATGTACGCAGCCATTCTGGGCAATCTGGGGCAGGTAGCCATGGCGGTTACCAGCAATCTCAACATCAACTTTATGCAGCGCCCAGCGCCGGTGGCATTGATTGCCGAGGCGCAGATTCTCAAGCTGGGCAAACGCATCGCCTTTTGTGAAGTAGGCATTCGCAGCGAAGGCTCTGACGAATTGGTGGCACACGTCACAGGCAGCTACTCTTTACCACCAAAAGGTGCCGGTGGGTCCTAAATCCACTATGCACCGCTCTTTCGAGTAGTTTAAGATCAGCAAGCGGCCTTGAAGGGCCGTTCCTTTGTTTGCAGCATGACAAACAAATTCAGGCATGGAGCCAACGTCGTCACCCAGCCGTATCGTTTCACGTTTTTATAAGGATATTGCCGATGCAAGATCAAAATCCCGATATAGGAGTGGCCGCAGAGCCCACATCGCCCATTCAGCAAGCGCCTGTTCCGCGCACTGAGAGGGTGTACTTTTCCGGACAGGCGGGCGAGTACTTTGGAATCTGGTTCGTCAATAATATCTTCACCTTTCTGACGCTGGGTATTTACTCGGCCTGGGCCAAAGTCCGTAACCTGCGTTATTTCTATGGTAATACAGAGGTGGCGGGGGGCGCTTTCAATTTTACCGCCAGCCCGCTACAGATTTTACGCAGCCGCGTTATTGCCTTTGCCCTGTTTGTGATATTTATCATTGCCGAAAACTCGCAAACCGATACCGGGCTGTATATTTACTTTGGTTTCATCATTGCCTACCTGGCTTTGGCCCCTATCCTTACGGTGCTGGTGATGTCTTTTCAGCTGCGTTATTCATCGTGGCGCGGTATTAACTTCCGATTTAACAAAGACTACAAATACGCATACAGGGTATATCTACCACCACTGGCGATGGGCTTATTAGTGCTGGGCGCCTTATACCTGCCTTTTGAAAGTGAAGCCGTTGAGGAAATGTTTGGCATGGAGCGCTACGAATGGAGTTCGCCTAGCGAAGAAGGCCAGTCGGCAGAAGCCGTTGCAGAGGTCGATTGCAGTCAATTCGAGGGTTTAGATGCGAGCGAAGTGCCTGAGACCTGCCAGGAATCCTTTTACATGAATCCTTATCTGTTCATTCCTGCCGTCTGGTTGTCGGTTCTCTTTCTACTGGCTCTGCCATATTTCGATTTTATCAATCAGCGTTTTCTGGCGCGCAACGTGGCCTTGGGTACCGCGCGTTTCAGTTACTATGCGAAGGTTGATGAGTACTATTTGATTTACTGGCGCTGGATATTAGCGACCCTGCTGCTGGGTAGCTTGTGGGCGCTTAAGTTAGGCTCGGATGTGCTGTCGAGCAACAGTTGGTTTTTGATCTTAGGCCTGGCCTCCTTGCTATATTTTCCGCTGACCAAGGCCTACCTAACCAGCAAGCGATACAATCTCCTGCTCGGGCGTTGTGATATCGATAACGGCAAATTCAGACTGCAAGCCAATATTCCATTTTTGGGCTACGCCTGGGTGCTGATGACCAATACCCTCGCGGTGATGTTTTCTTTTGGCTTGATGACCGCTTGGGCGAAGGTGCGCAGTGCGCGTATCCTGCTGGAAAACGTGTCGGTAGAGGTGAATGCCTCACTGGATCATTTCACCGCCGAGCAGGAAGAAAAACAAAACGCGCTCGGTGAGGAGATTGCCGATATCTTTAATGTGGATCTGGCGATCTAAATGACGCAATCGAACAAAGCCAGCCCGGCGTCACTGCCGGGCATTTATTACGATGGTAAGTCGTCCTCACGCCAATCTTGTTGGATGCATCTCACGCCCGATGGTTATGCCAATTTCGACGGTTTGAGTTTGGCACCGATCAAATTTGACGAGATTATAGTGCCGGACCGACTGGGCAATACCTCCCGCGTGTTGGTGTTGCCCAATGGCGGCTTTTTCGAAACCTCTGCCAACGATGCATTGGACGCCATGGCGCGCAGCATGTCGTCGGCTTCGGGTAGCTGGAGCCTGCACCGCATCGAGCGTACGCCGCTTTTAATTGTTGCTCTATTGTTGCTGGCAATCAGTGTGGGTTATTTACTGGTAGATAAGGGGATTCCCTATGCCAGTGAACAAATTGCCCACAGCATGTCGGTCTCCTGGTCAGAAAGTCTCGCCGAGGGCGCGATAGTACAGCTCGACAAGTATTACTTTGCACCGACCAAACTGGCCTCCGAAGAGCAGAACAAATACCGCGATCTGTTTAACCGCTACCTGCCAAAAGAGAGTGAGTTCAGTTTTGAGCTGCTATTCAGGGAGGGCGGCGTTATTGGCGCCAATGCCTTTGCCTTGCCTGATGGACAAATCATCGTCACCGATGAACTTATCGCACTGGCCAAAAATGAAAACGAAGTATTATCCGTGCTATTGCACGAGATGGGGCACGTAGAACACCGTCACTCACTGCGCTCGGTACTCGAGAGCACCGGCGTTGCTGCGCTGTTTGTGTTGTTTGTTGGTGATGCCGAGCACGTGATGGAATGGGCGGTTGCCTTACCTTCAGTGCTCGTTCAAGCCGCGTTCTCCCGCGATCATGAATGGGAAGCAGACGGTTACGCACTAGAGAGAATGCAGGCCCACGGTCTAGATTCCAAGCACTTCGCTAACATGATGCGTCGCCTTACAGGGCAATTTGAGGTGCCAAAGGTATCGGAAAAGACCGAGCCAAAAAGCGATGCCGACAATAAGTCTGAAGGCGCGACAGCGAAAGCCCGTGATGTTGAGAATACAGCTGCAGAAGAGAGTAAGGAAGATGGCGAAAGCCTATTCCGCTATCTTTCTACGCATCCGGTTTCGAAGGAACGTATTGAACGCTTTGAGGCCGCGGTGAAGTAGGGAGGGGATTGGGAGTCGGATCAGTAACCCGTTCTTACTCCCTGAAAGTTCTGTATATTAAATGGGGTGGTTTATCTTTTTGCTTCTTCTCCGAGGTATTTTTCGAGTGTTTTTAACACGAATCCCTCTTTCTTAAGTTGCTGAATAATTTCGATCATTCGTTCAGTTATGGCACCAGCATTGCCATCAAAATAAGGTTTGGAAAGCGCGATACAAACCGTATTGGTATCGATTGCTGATAGTTCTTTAAACTTGCCGGCGTAGCCCAACTTGTCGGCGTTGTAGACCATCGGTGCGTACTCTTCGAGTACTAACTCCACGCCACCTCGCGCGAACTGATGTATTAAACTTGGTGAATTGTAAAGCATAATAGTGTTAATAAAAGGCATGCTTACCAGCCACTCGGTAAAAAAATTACCCTTTACAACGCCAACCCTGGTACCGCGAGGAATATCTTCGAGTCGATCAATTTTTTTGTCGTATTCGACACCGCTGAATAGTGAGATTGACACTTCATAATATGGCTCCTCAACCATTTGCAGGTAGGGACGCTTGTCGTCGCAATAAGCGGTCAGTATGGCTGCCGCTTTGCCCGTTTCAACCAACGCGAGCTGTCGTAGCCACGGGACGCCAATATATTCTGGCTCATAACCCAATCTGGCCATGAGCTCACGGTTAATATCAATGTCGATACCGCTCCACACGCCTTTATCGTTAATGATATAGGGCTCGAAGGATTCGGTAACGGCTATTTTGAATGTTGGTGTGTCTGCCCAAATATTGCTCGTGAAAACAACAATGGTCAAAGCGAAGAAACAGCAGAACTTATTCATACTCGTGCTTCTCATGTGTAAGTGAATCGCTTACCGCCCCAGCGTCGTTATCCGTGAATATATACCAAGGCGCTATCTTGGGTGACGATTCTTCGATTGATGACTAACACGACATATCTACCAGATTAGGCTATTTTCGTCGCAAAAGCATGGTTTGCTGGATGATTGGCAACTAAATCATTCATGCAGCCATTTAAAATAACCTGTTCAACTATGGAGCAGTGCTTTGTCTCGTGATGGGCAGTGACAAAAAAACAGTCGAATATTGCTACAGCGTGTGAGCGCTATTGTTTAGTAAGCGTCGGTCTATTTTTCCGTTGGGAGTCAATGGCAGCTTCTCGAGCGTTACGAACTGTTGTGGCAGCATATACATGGGCAGCTTTTGACGCAGCAGCTGTTGCAAACCCCGTTGTTGTTCGCTGGTCCTATCTGTTGATTCAAACACAAGATAGGCGACGATATTTTTGTCTTCGCCACTCTCCACAATATCAACCGCGCACAGCTTAACCATCGGCAAACCAAGAATGCAGGATTCGATTTCATCGAGTTCAATGCGGTTGCCACGGAGTTTTATCTGCCGATCATTCCTGCCTAGGAATTTGATCTGTCCATTTTCGAGTTTGCTTCCCATATCGCCCGTTGCGTAAGCCCTGAACTGAACACCTTCGCAAGTGATAGTTTTGAATTTTTCACTGGTCAGTGCTGGTTTGTCGCGGTAGCCCCGCGCGAGACCCGATCCTGAGATATAGATTTCGCCGACTTCACCCAGTGCGCATTGTTGCATGTCCTGATTGAGAATATGCACTTGGGTATTCGCAATTGGAGAACCTATTGTTATCGGCAGTTTAATTCTGGTTTGCATATGGCTTTCCTGGCGTTCAAACAAAACGGCAAAAGTGCTGTGCACCGTGGTTTCCGTCGGGCCATAAAGATTAATGAGTTTGAGAACCGGTGTTTTTCGTAGAATTTTTTCGCACAAATCCTGTTCTACAGCCTCGCCTCCTAACAAGAGTGCCTTTAAGGATGCAGGTAATTCGAAGTGTTCGATGAACTCTGTCACGACAGACGGCGTTGAACCGATGCAGGTGATTTCGTCGAAATACTCGGATTCAGCCAGTGCGAACAGGTTTTCGCTCACGATCAGTTTGCCGCCACTGCAAAGTGGGGAGAAAATCTGTCCGGCGCTGGCATCAAATCCCAACGAGGCAACCACCGGAAACACGGCGCACTCATGCTGATTGAGCATGTGGCTCAAGCGGAATGTGATGACATTGCTCAAGCCTTTATGGCACACCTCTACACCTTTTGGCTCTCCTGTGGTGCCGGAGGTGTAAAGGACATATACCAAATCATTGGGGGTTAATGCACGCTTCAGTTTCGGTGTTTCTGGTGAATGGCTGGAGGTATCCTCAATGAGAATGGTAGACACCTTGTCGCCATACGACTGTTCTAAATTGCTTTGCGTAAAGACTTTGTTCACCCGCGCGTCTTTAATAATGTATTCCCGCCGGCTAAGCGGTTGTTGATGATCCAATGGCAGATAAGCCGCGCCCGCTTTCAGAATGGCAAGCAGGCCAACGATCATTACGGCCGAACGTTCCATACAGAGCGCCACGACGTCGCCAACTGCAACTCCTCGTTCGATTAACAGGTTGGCAGCTTGATTCGTAATGGTGTCGAGTTCCTCATAGGTCAATTCATTGTCATCGTCACAAACGGCTATTGCATGAGGAGTCAGAGCAGCTTGATGCTCAAATAATTTATGTATTAACCCGGAATCAATTGCGGTACGGTTATTAATTTTTAAAGCGGTCATAAACGATTGAGAGGAATGCTGCATTGGGCGTGTGGAATGGCCAGTCGGGGCATTCTGGTCTGTGCATCTTGCACTGCTTACGGTGTTTGGATAGCCAGAAAGCGAATATTAACGTCATTTCAAAAAAACGGAGACGACCTTAGTATAGGTCTTCATTAAGATTTTTCTAAGGGACTCTTTTGTGGCTCAATAAGCATTCAATGAAATTACACACTTATCCACATTTTTTCGAACCGGTATGGCTGACTAATGGATGTTAGCAGGACACTAATGGAGACTGACCAAAAACTCACTGCTTACGCTCCTGCGTTGGCGGAAAGTGAGCTGGATTACTTCAGAGCGGGCGCAACATCCCGTTTCATGCTGAATGGCGAGCTGTGTTATTTACCGGGTTTCCAGCACATTGCCTCTTCATGTGTGTTGCATAATGTTAGCGGCATGGATCCTGAACAGAGACCAGAAGATTGGTTAGCGATGCTATCCTCGGAGTTTGAGCTGTTGGGCGCCAGTTGCTGCCGCTTTTACTTGACTGGGCACCAAGCCTTACGCAGCTCTTTGCCCAAACACGAAGCATTCAAGCGGGTGGTAGAGATTGGTTTGTTGACTGATTTTACAGAGCTCGATCCCTTCGCAGCGTTCGCTCAAGGTGAGTTAGTGGCGATTAAAGATGAGGAAACACTGGATTTAAAGCGAACACTGTATTGTGAAAGTTCGCTGGGGCCGGATGGACACGACATGCAGGGAGGATTATTTGCCGACTTTGAATGGTCTAAATGTCACGCGGGTTATATGGAGTCATTTCTGTATTGGCATGAAGGGCGCGTGAAAGGTGCGGTTTCTTTGGCTTTGAAAAATAACTTCGCAAGATTGAAAAACCTGTATGTAAGTCCAAATTATCGGGCCAAGGGTATCGCTAAACAGGTCGTCTGGTTATTAATGCGCAAAGCAATCGAAAAAGGCGCCAAGGCATTTGGAACCTACGCCATTGAACATGAAAAATCCCATCACCTATACTCGTCTTGTGGCTTGGTAAAACAATTGGTGCAGGTAGAAGGTTCGAGGCGGTTATGATTACGCATGAGTCGGAAGCGATCGAACAATACAAGCGTCAAGGTGTTGGCTTGATACGGGGGCTGCTTGATCAAACTGAGGTGGACAGTCTGCTTGATGAGGCAAACCGTCTTTGGGAGTCGCAACAGAACCTCAGCGCATTCAATATTAGGGTAGGTTTACGAAAAAACATAGATGGTGAGGATATTCTTGAAAGGCTGGACCCCGTCGC
>JBFHVM010000046.1:0-14616 GCA_041589495.1 Oleiphilaceae bacterium
AAGCAAGCGGTTATCAAAGCGGGTCAATACGCTTACCGTGACCGCAAGCAACGCAAGCGTCAGTTCCGTCGTCTTTGGATCGCGCGTATCAATGCTGGTGCACGCATCAACGGCCTGTCCTACAGCCGCCTGATTGCTGGCTTGAAGAAGTCCAATGTGGAGATCGATCGTAAAGTTCTGGCTGATCTGGCCATGAACGATGCGCCAGTCTTCGCAGCGATTGTTGAAAAGGCAAAAGCAGCATTGGCAAACTAAGTCTGACGGGTAGGTGCGCGCAGAGTAGACCTCACGGTTACCCAACATGCACCCATCCATCAAATTAGTGACGTGATAGGGGGCGAGTGCGACTTGCCCCCTATTTTTATTTCTGGAGCAGAATAAATGGAAAACCTGGAGCAGCTTGTTCAGCAAGCCAAGCAGGCAATCGAAGAGTCCGACGCGATCGCCGTGCTGGAGCAAGTGCGTGTTGATTATCTGGGCAAAAAAGGCCTTCTAACCCAACAGCTGAAAAGCTTGGGTAAACTTGATCCGGCCGAGAGGCCCGCGGCAGGTGCACGCATTAACGAAGCCAAGCAAAAAGTGCAAACCGTACTCAATGCCCGAAAATCTGCTCTTGAAACAACGGCCCTCGAAGCCAAACTGATGGCCGAAGCACTGGATGTGACCCTGCCAGGGCGCAACAGTGAAACCGGTGGCCTGCATCCGGTCACACGTACCATGCAGCGCATCGAGGCATTTTTCAGTAAGGCGGGATACACCGTAGAGGTGGGTCCCGAAATCGAAGATGATTACCATAATTTCGAGGCTCTCAATATTCCCGGGCACCATCCGGCCCGAGCGATGCACGATACCTTTTATTTTGATGCGGGCACGCTGCTGCGCACCCACACCTCGCCTGTGCAGGTGCGTACGATGGAGCAGGGCAAGCCTCCTTTTCGCATGATTTGTCCGGGACGGGTATATCGTTGTGATTCCGACCAGACCCACACGCCTATGTTTCATCAGGTAGAAGGTTTGTTGGTCGAAGAGAAAGTGAGCTTTGCTGACCTCAAATCTACTGTTGAAGAATTCCTCAAGGTGTTCTTTGAGCGCGAGCTTGAAGTGCGCTTTCGTCCGTCTTATTTTCCCTTCACCGAGCCCTCTGCCGAGGTGGATATTGAATGGGGGCGTGATGCCGACGGCAATATCAAGTGGCTCGAAGTCATGGGTTGCGGCATGGTGCATCCAAAAGTGTTTGAGGCTAGTGGCATCGATCCTGAAAAGTACTCCGGTTTCGCCTTTGGCTTGGGTGTAGAGCGTTTGGCAATGCTGCGCTACGGGGTGAATGACCTCCGTATGTTTTTCGATAATGATCTGCGCTTTCTCAAGCAGTTCAGCTAATTATTAGCGCCGGCACGTAACGAAACAAGACAGTGGAAAGATAATGAAATTCAGTGAACAGTGGCTAAGAGAGTGGGTAAATCCGGCGATTGATACCGATACACTGGTGTCGCAGGTGACCATGGCGGGACTGGAAGTCGATGGTGTAGAACCGGTGGCTAAAGAATTTAGCGGTGTGGTAATTGGTGAGGTGCTGAAAGCAGAGCAACACCCCGATGCTGACAAGCTCAGAGTGTGTGAAGTGAGCGACGGTAGTGAAACCTTTCAGGTGGTTTGTGGAGCGCCCAATGTACGCGAAGGTCTGCGTATACCGTTCGCTAAAATCGGCGCTGTATTGCCCGGTAACTTCAAGATCAAAAAAGCCAAACTGCGTGGTGTCGAATCTCAAGGCATGCTGTGTGCAGAATCTGAACTGGGTCTTTCCGATGATGCTGCTGGCCTAATGGAGTTGCGCGAGGATGCTCCTGTTGGGCAAAACCTGCGTGATTATCTGCAGCTCGAAGATCAGTGCATCGAAGTGGACTTAACGCCCAATCGCGGCGATTGCTTGTCCATTGCGGGTTTGGCGCGTGAAGTGGGCGTATTGAACAAGGCGCCCGTGCAGGGGCCAGAAGAGCGCGCTGTGGAAGCGGTAATTAAAGATACCTTCCCCGTGCGACTGGATGCGCCCGAATCCTGCCCTCGCTATCTTGGTAGGGTGATCAAGGATGTGGACCTCAGCAAGGGAACGCCTCTTTGGATGACCGAAAAACTGCGCCGTTGCGGTTTGCGCAGTATCGATCCCGCAGTAGATGTCACCAACTATGTGCTCCTGGAGCTGGGGCAGCCCATGCATGCCTTCGATCTGGACCAGCTCAAGGGTGGTATTCAGGTGCGCAATGCGCTCGAAGGAGAAAAGCTGGTCCTGCTCGACGGTCAGGAAGCGGCGCTGCGTGAAGATACTCTGGTCATTGCTGACGAAAGTGGTCCCTTGGCGATGGCTGGCATTATGGGGGGCGAAAACAGTGGAGTTTCAGCCAACACGCAGAACATCTTTATGGAGTGTGCCTGGTTTGCGCCACTGGCGATTGCCGGTAAAGCGCGTTCCTACGGGCTGCACACTGACTCATCTCACCGTTTTGAGCGTGGCGTAGACACTGAATTGCAGTGGCGTGCTATGGAGCGTGCTACCGAGCTGCTCATCGAAATCGTAGGCGGTCAGGCCGGCCCTATTGTAGAGACCAAAAACGAAGAGCATTTGCCCAAGCCGCGTCAGGTAAGCTTGCGCGCTGCGCGACTGGCTTCTCCGCTCGGTATTGAAGTGCCGCCCGCTGAAGTCGAAGAAATTCTGCAACGTTTGGGATTGGAACTGGTTGAAAAGAAAGAGGGTGAATGGCTGTTTGCTGTTCCCAGCTATCGCCACGATATTTCCATTGAGCCTGATTTGATCGAGGAAGTAGGGCGCATTTATGGCTATAACAATCTACCTAAAACCCATGCCGTAGGCGGCTTGGCTCTGCGTCCGGATCACGAAGCGGTGCAGCCTCTCGATGCCTTGCGCGCACGTTTGGTGGGTAGGGGATATCAGGAAGCCATCACATACAGCTTCGTTGATGGTCAGGCCCAGTCTCAGGTCGACCCCGAAGCGGTATCCATCGCGTTGGCGAACCCGATTTCGGCCGATATGGGCGTGATGCGCACCAATTTATGGACCGGTTTGTTAAAAGCCATGTCGTACAACCAGAATCGACAACAAGCCCGCATTAAATTTTTCGAGAGTGGACTCACCTTCAATCAAATTAATGGCAAACTGGTGCAAAAGCCCAGTCTGGCGGGTGCCGTGTATGGCCTGGCCGATGAAGAAAACTGGGCGAGCACCAAGCGTAGCCTCGATTTTTACGATGTAAAAGGCGATCTTGAAGCGCTTTTTGCTGACATTGCCGATGACTTTTCCTTTGTGCCCGGTGAACACCCCGCCCTACACCCGGGGCAGTGCGCTAACATTCTGAAATCCGGTGAAAAAGTGGGTGTTTTGGGGGCAGTTCACCCAAAGTTACAAAAATCACTCGATTTGAATGGCCCGGTCTATTTGTTTGAACTATGCTTAGAAAAGACGGTACAAGGCCAAGTGCCTTATTTTACTGAAGTTTCCAAGTATCCTGAGGTGCGTCGTGATTTGGCCATTGTGGTCGATCAGGCGATTACCTACAACGAAATCGAAGCCGTCGTAAAACAAGCCGCCGGTAGTGATCTGGTCGCGATGAAAGTCTTTGATGTATATGCCGGTGCTAACCTCGCAGAGAACGAGAAGAGCGTCGGTGTCGGTTTAGTGTGGCAACGCACAGATCGTACACTGCAAGACGATGAAGTCGGCACAGCATTTGAACAGATTGTCTCAGCACTCGCGGATAAGTTTGATGCACGTTTGAGGAGTTAAAGCATGGGGGCTTTGACCAAGGCAGATATGGCTGAGCGTTTATATGATGAGGTAGGCCTCAACAAGCGCGAAGCCAAAGAAATGGTAGAAGCATTCTTTGATGAAATCAGTGAAGCGTTAGGGCATAATGAACAGGTCAAACTCTCCGGGTTTGGCAATTTCGATTTGCGAGACAAAAAACAACGCCCGGGTAGAAACCCAAAAACAGGGGAAGAAATACCCATTTCGGCGAGACGCGTAGTCACTTTTCGACCAGGACAAAAATTAAAAGCGAAAGTAGAAGCCTATGCTGGAACCCAGTCATAATCTTGAATTGCCTCCAATTCCAGGCAAGCGCTACTTTACTATTGGTGAGGTAAGCGAGCTCTGTGGCGTAAAAGCACATGTTTTGCGTTACTGGGAGCAGGAATTTACGCAACTGTCGCCTGTAAAGCGGCGTGGTAACCGACGTTACTACCAGCGTCAGGACGTGATGACTATTCGTCAGATTCGCAGTCTGCTTTACGATCAGGGCTACACCATTGGTGGCGCCAAGCAGAAGCTGGTAAGCGATGAGACTAAAGAAGATGCCTCGCAGTCACACCTGCTGATCAAGCAGATGATTGCAGAGCTCGAAGAAGTGCTCGAAGTGCTTAATAGCTAAGTACTGACAGGCTCTTCCCAGAGCAAAAAACAGAAACAAAAAACGCCGATTTTTATCGGCGTTTTTTGTTTATTTTCGCTGCGTCTTTCGGTATGATGCGCAGCTCATTTCGGAGGCTCTTTCCGAAAGTGTCGGGGCGTAGCGCAGCCTGGTAGCGCACCTGCATGGGGTGCAGGTGGTCGGAGGTTCAAATCCTCCCGTCCCGACCAATTTTCTCCTTTGGAAACTTTCCGCCTGCCCGACAACTGCGTAACTCTGTTGTTGTCGTCTGTACATCAACCCGTGCTCTTATCCATGTGGTTTTCTAGGCCTTGTACATTTCGGCAAAGATCACCTGATTGCGGCCATTTTCTTTGGCTCGGTACAAGGCCTGATCTGCCTGATCGAGCAAGACGGCTGGCTGTAGGTGAGGGCCGGGAATCGCAGAGCTAATGCCGATGCTCACGCTCAGCGAAATCGCATTGCCTTCAAACATCACACCCTGGGCCTGAATTTGGCTGCGAATGCGTTCAGCGATCACCACTGCACCGTTGAGGGTGGTATTGGGCAGCACGATAACAAACTCTTCGCCACCAAAGCGCGCGACGCTGTCAGCTGGGCGGCGTATGGTATTGCTCAGCACTCGAGCAATAGTTTTCAGGCACTCATCGCCTGCCAAGTGCCCGTACTCATCATTTACATTCTTAAAGTGATCGGCGTCGATCATTAATAGGGAGAGCTCCGTTTTTTCACGCGCGCAACGACGCCATTCCCGATCAATGGTTTCATCGAAGGAGCGTCGATTGCGCACGCCAGTGAGGCCATCAAGCGTGCTGAGACTTTGGAGCTTTTCATTGGCAACAGAGAGTTCATCAAGTGTTTCTCGAAGTTCTTGTGTGCGCTCTTCAACGCGCACTTCAAGCTCTTCGTTAACGTTGTTCTGCAGTTCAAGCGCCTGTTCCTGAGCTTTGCGTGCAGCTTTTTCATGGAGCAGCGCACTATGCTGGGCGGCATAGCGTTTTCGGCGCTCCTCGTTCATGCGATCGGCGAGCGCGAATGAAAGCAGAATAACTTCAATGGATGCACCGATTTCAGGTCCGTACTCTATGAGTCTTGTACGCGGAATAAGGCCGAATTTACTGAGTGTAATAGCGAATTGCACAACAAGATAAAATCCCCAGGCAAGGGTATAAAAACGAGCTACCTTCACCCCGCGCATCCATTGATGAATGCCTACAAGCAGTAAAATCGGGCAGGCCAGTGCGGTAATGGTAATGCCCGCTTTTAAGGTGGTTGCGTAGGGCAGGAATATACCACCAATAGCCTGTGACAGGCTGATTAGTGCAATAACCAGCATAACCTTGTCGGCGCGCGGGCTGGTCTGGGGGAGCGACATGAACTTACGGGCGAATAGGCTGGCAAAGAATACCGAGGCACCTATCGAGACCAATAACATGCGTTCACTGATCAGCGGGTAGTCAGGGGCCAGCAGCTGCGAGTTGAGACCGCGCAAACCAAGCTGAGTGATTGTCAGGCTGACAATATAAAAGACATAAACAAGGTAAACGCTGTCGCGCATGGAGAGGAACAGCATGAGGTTGTAGAGCGCGATGGTAATTAAGATGGCGATAAAAAAGGCATGTGCCATCAATTGTAATTGATCCTGTTCCCAGAATGCTTCCTGTTGCCACAGATAAATAGGTAGTTGCACAGCGCCGCTGGTTTTTACGCGGACAAATATGTCGAGGGGACTGTTGGAAGTAAGTTCAGGCAGAGGAAACAAAAAATTACGGTGAGCAATGGGGCGTTGGGCGAACGTGCCGTGGTCACCGGTTTGATGTTGCGCCAGAATTTCGCCATGTTGCACAAAGAAAACATGTACATCATCGAGGGCCGGGTAGGCGATCTCGATCAGATAGGGATGTTCTATTGCGAGACCCTTGACGGACTGGTGAAACCAGTATGCGCGTGCGTCCACACCCAGGTTCGGCGTGTCTGCTTCATTATATTGCCAACCGTCTCGATTGCGCATCATCTGCGAAATCGTGGCCATTCCACTTTCGTCAGCAACAAAAGCCGCGCCCTTTGCGAGATTGATACTGCTCTCGTGAGGCTGAACAAAGAGTGCTCCGTCGCGAGTCTGTGGTGCTGTATTTGCCGTGGTGAGGCTGCTGGCAAAGAGTAAAACGAGAGACGCGAGGAGATAGACGAAGCGAAAATACATCTGTTGCAAGTCGAGCCGGTCCATGTGATCAATTAAGGATGCTATGCACTAGATTAGTTCACACTGTGCTTTCTTGCGAATCTTATCCCTGGATTGCCGCTTTTATTTGAGTGAGTCTATGCGGGTGCGGCTTTAAGTTGATTTGGGGGTCTTTTGCGTGTGTTGGGCGCGTTTAAATCTGAGTTCCTGGAGCACGTCTACCAGAGCCTGCGGTTTATGAAAAAAATAGCCCTGCCCATAATCTACATCCAGCGCGCGCAGAATATCCACGCTCTCCTGATTTTCGACGAATTCGGCAACGGTCGCCTTGCCAATGGCGTGTGCAATACCATTCATCGACGCGACCATGGCCTGATCAATTTTATCTTCAGCGATATTGCGAATGAACATACCATCTATTTTAACGTAGTCCACAGGCATGTTTTTGAGATAACCAAAGGAGGAGAAACCGCTACCAAAATCATCCAGTGACAGAGTGTACCCCTCATCTTTTAAACGGCGCATAAAAGACGAAGCGGAGGCAAAGTTGGCCATTGCAACGGTTTCCGTCACTTCGAAACAAAGGCGGTGTTTAAACTGGGGGTATTTCTTAAGGCTAGCAATGATTTCATGCCCTGTATCCAGGTCCGAAATGGATTGTGCAGACAGATTGATGCTGATGACCCATTCTGCAGGAAGGTAAGTTGCGTAATGCTGGAGTGTGGCGAGTGTTTCACGCACCACCCACATGTCTACCTTATGTGCCAGATGGTAGCGTTCAGCGGCCGGAAGAAAGTTACCCGGCGGGATAATCTGACCATGGTTATCTTTCATTCTTAATAGTATTTCTCCTTTAAACAGGTTCTGGTTTTTAATATCCAGGCCATGAATGCGCTGTAGGTAAAGAATAAAACCTTCTCCGGTATCCAACGCTTTATTGATGACATTGAACCAGTTCATTTCGTCCAGCGTGTCCTGCGCAGCACTGTCCTTGTCATCAAACACAATGGAGCGATTGCGTCCCAGGTTCTTGGCTGTATAGCAAGCGCTGTCGGCTTCAGATAGTAGCTGTTGGTTGGATCGGGTGTTGCTGTCTATGGTCGTAATGCCGGCACAAACGCCTATGTCGAAAAACTTGTCTCCCCAGCTAAAGCGATTATTCATGATGGTAGCGCGTATATTGGCGACCACTTCGAGAGCTTGGTTGGGTGGGCAGTTTTCGAGCAGGAGTGCGAACTCATCTCCGCCAAGTCGCGCAAGTATGTCATCTTTACGAACTGCCTGGTGTAACAATGCAGCCACTTGTTTGAGCAATTCATCACCCGCTTCGTGGCCACAGGTATCATTGACGATTTTGAATTGGTCCAGGTCCAGCAGGCAAACACAATGACGTGTACCTTGTGTACCGGCTTTTTCTATGGCGGCATCGAGCAGGCGGGAAAATTCCGAGCGATTGATCAGCCCCGTCAGCGTATCATGCTTGGCTTGGTAACTGAGCCGGTTAGATAGCTTATAAAGATCACTGACATCTTGCGATACAATCAGCACGCATATTTCATCATCCATTTCAATGCAGCGCGCGACATCGCGAACCCAGCGATACATGCCTTCGCGGGGTTGGTGGCGCAGTTGCCAGTGGTGTTGCTTGTAGGGATGGTCGAATGCCTTAGTGAGGTGTTGACTAAACTGGTCTCTGTCCTCTTCGCAGTAAAGCAAATTGGCCGAATGACCGATGATTTCCTCTTTGCGAAGACCTGTCATTTCGAGTCCGAAGCGGTTGATGCTTACTACCATGCCATCGCGATCGACGGTTAAGAACGTTGCCGGATTGTTTTCGTATAAGGTGCGATAGCTCGCCTGCATCTGCGTTAGTCGCTGTGCCATGGATCGCAAGGCCTTATCCATTTGGCAAAACTCTTCCGATGCGTAAGTGGAGGGTGGGGGAGAAGCTTGCTCGGGATCAGCCAATTGCTCGGCAACATTTACCAGGTTGACTGAGGGTCGAATAATCAGCCGACGCAGCAACCACCAGATAACCAAGGTGACCAATAGGCTAATGATAAACCACACCAGAGCATCGTTCAGAGTGCGGTAGCCCACACGCTGTAGCGTGGGGGTCATGTCTGCGACCAGGATTAACCTGGAAACCAGATTGGATACCTGGTGCTCCTGCCCTTGGGGGAATAGCTCAAGTTGGTAAATCAGGCGATTGGTTCCATCATCCAACGCTTGCAGAGAAAAGGAAGTATTGATTTTGCGTAAATGGTTGCGTAAGGCGTCATCCGCTACTTGAGCGAGGTACTTGCCCTCCAAAGCGCGCGAGGTCGAACTGAAAATGCGTTCGTCTCTGTCTAGCAATAGACTAAGTGTGATTAGGGGATCCGATTGGCTTTGCTCGATTGCCGAGCGCACGATGCCAATTTCGTTATAACGCACTCCCGACTCAACATTGGCCGAGAGCAGATTTCCCGATGTGAGCAATCGCTGATGTGCGCTGTGTTTCGCTTCGTCCAGAAGCGTTTGATAGCGTACTGCGGTAAAAAGGGCGGCTCCAATAAACAGTAATGAAAATAACACTGCGGGTACCGCTCGGTGTATCGAAATCAATCGTGTCGACTCCTCACGGACGCTGGTACAAGAGCTTGTGGGTAACCAAGGACTGCCGATCAACCGCACCGCCGATGATGCCCGCGCTGCGCATGCTGTTCTCGTTGCGCTTCAGCCCATCCAAAAAAGACGGATCCTGGCCGCTGAGTAGGCGCAGATTCTTGGTGCGATCAGGTACCAGAATTTGTTCCAGTAGGGCCTCTTTTACGACAGTAGCGGGTATGGATTCCCGTTGCCCAATAAACTCGAATAGTGCTGGTTTGGCGGCTTTTAGGTCTGCAACGGCTTTAAACCAGGCCTCAACCATGTGCTGCAAGGCTTCTTGCCGATGGTCCAGTGTTGCCTGTCGAACTAAAAATACGTCCACAATCTCGTTGGGGATTTGTCGGGAAGAGAATACTTCGGTCGCGCCCAGATCCAGAACCCTAGAGCGGTTAGGCTCATAAGTAATCAACAGGTCCACATCGGTGTTGCGCCAATGATCAACCTGAGCCGGTATGTCGACATAGTCGATACTCAAGTCAGCTTTATCCAGTCCAAAGTGATCCCTGAAGCGCGTAAGCATGTAGCTGCCGAGGGGGCCGGCTTCGACCGCGATACGCTTGCCTTTCAGGTCGGCAGGATCGTTAACGGGGGCCCGAGATAACACCACATCGCCACCGTTCGAGGCGTCAATCACCAGAAAGATGCGTGTGTCGGGATACTGGTGGGCGAGTGACAGGGCAAAGTCGGTGGTCACGGCGATAATATCGACAGAGCCACTCGCGAAGGCGCGTGCAACTTCCGCAGGTGTCTTGTATTCAAGTAGTTTAATCTGCTCCGGGTTCAGCCAACCCTGTTCGCGGGCCCAAAAGGCAAGCTCGTAGGGTGGCCACTCCAGCAAGGCCACACGCAATGGTGGTTTGGATTCGGAGCAAGCGCTATTCAAAATGGCAGCTATGAGCAGGAGCGCCAAGGATACAAAACGCAGAATGATTGGCATGTCTATCCTCCTCAAATGCAATTAGCTTCTATAAGATAGTTCAGGCTGGAGCGTGTAACAAATAATCGCCAGCGAATGAAAGGCTGCTTTTAGGTGGTCAGTAATCATCAAACATCATGGGGGTGCTCGTGTCAAAAGGCGTAATAGAGAGGTGGGGGCTCGCTGCCTTGTTGTTTTGGGGGGCGAGCGCCCAGACTCAAGCAAGCAAAGCCGACGACTGTCTACGCCAGGCGCTGGTTGGGGCCAGTGAAGCGGTTACTGTAGGCGAACTCAAAGCGCGTTGTTCTCGCACTCAGGGCGGAGTAAAACTACCGGACCGTATCATCGAAGAGCAGGTGACTGAAGATAGCGCATTCGTTATTACGCCCCATCGACAGAATTATGTGCTGCCGTTTACTCACAATGCCAAACCAAATCAGGCTCCCTGGCGGGATCAGCAAGTGTTTTCTGAAGTGGATCGGCCGGTGCAGCATAAAGAAGCTAAATTGCAACTGAGTCTCAAGGTGCCCCTGTGGCAGGAGTCTCTGTTGGTAGAGAACGATGGTGTGTATTTTGGTTTTACTTTTAAGTCTTTTTGGCAGGTATATCACAATGCACTTTCCAAACCGTTTCGCGAGAGCAATTATCGGCCCGAGATCTTTTATCAGGCTCCCTTGCCCTTCACTCCCTGGGATGGGGCGTTTTTCTTGCGAGCAGGAATAGAGCACGAATCCAATGGGCGCAGTCAGTTACTAAGTCGAAGCTGGAATCGGGTATATTTGGGGCTGGGCTTTCTGCGCGAGCGTTGGGCGATTTATCTGCAGCCCTGGTACCGCATAGAAGAAGACAGGAAGCTGGACGATGGAGATCCCAATACACCTCCGCCTGCAGATGGTGACGATAATCCCGATATTGATGACTATCTTGGCCACTTTGAGTTGAGTGCTATTTACGATGATCGGGATGACTTCGAATATAGCAGCTTGTTGCGTTATAACCCAGCCACGCACAAGGGCGCCCTGGAGTTAGGCATGAGTTTCCCTTTGTGGGGGCGATTAAAAGGCTACGTACAGTATTTTGAAGGCTATGGAGAGAGTCTGATCGACTACGACCACCGTGTTCAGCGTATAGGCATAGGCTTCTTGCTTACCGATCTGCTTTGACAAAAAAGCAAACAACAATAGTATCGGGCTGTTATCAGTCGCGATGCCGGTTTATGAAACAGTTCTCCCTCCCGGCGTAGCGCTCGTTTGTGTTGCTCGCGAGCTGAGATTGAACAGAGCGCTTAGCGGGGGGCGAGCAAGTGTTCGCTGAATCGGCCAAACTTTTGCTGAAGAGTGCCGGTGGACTTGAAACTTTTGTCAGCTTTGCTCACTATTGCGGGCTTTGAGCCCTTGCCAGACAAGACCTGCGTGTCATCGACTTGGCGGGATTGTGATTTTAAGGGGCGTCTTCGTTGATCCTATTAGTTTTACGGGCGTGCATTGTGCTGCCTGCTTTTCTTCTGATTGCTTTCCTGGGCATTTGTGTGTGCCTGGTAAGACCATTTAATCCAGACAACGCGCGAATTTGTGGCAGACTGTTCAGTCGACTCACTCTGCCCATGTTGGGGATGCGGCTAGAGGTGGAGGGGCGTGAGCGCTTATCGTCTTTGCCCCCCTGCGTGGTGGTGGCCAACCACTTATCTAATTTTGACCTGTTTGTGTTTGGTGATGTGATTCCCAAGCGCACCGTCAGTGTGGGCAAGAAAAGCCTGCGTTATCTACCCTTGTTCGGGCAAGTTTACTGGCTGTCTGGCAATATCATGATTAATCGTGGTGATCGTAAAGGTTCAATTGCGGCCATGGATCAGATTGTGACCGCGATGAAGGCGCGTGACTCGTCTATTTGGGTATTTGCTGAAGGAACTCGGGGCCAAGGTGATGGCTTGCAAGAACTTAAAAAGGGAGCGTTCCATATTGCCTTACAGGCGGGCGTCCCCATTGTTCCAATCATTGCGAACAATTATCCTCGCAGTATAGATCTCAAAGCCTGGCGATCAGGGGTGGCCAAGGTTGCGGTTTTACCTCCTGTGAGTACAGAAGGTCTGGGTATTGATGATCTGCCGGAATTAATGGAACGTGTGCGACTGCAGATGTCTGAAACCATCAATCGCCTTGATCATGAGGTCGCACAGCAACAGGGCAAACTGGAATCAAAATGACAGATTTAAATCTTTTGCTCGGAGCTCTTGCCAGCGCGCTATTGTTAATTTCTGCCGCAGCAATTATAGGGTGGCGCAAAGTGAAAGTGGCACAACATGCATTGGGTGCTATGCAGGACGAGCACCAGCAATTGCTGTTCAGTCACGATGAACTGCTCAAAAGTATGGAAGGACTGCGCGAGCACTTGAAACAATCACAGACCGATATTGATCGCCTGCGCGCGGAAAAAGAAAGTGAGATGCAGCGCAGCCATGAATACGAAACTTTAGCCCGCGAAGCGAAGGTACGACAGGAAGGGGCTGAGGCGCGGCTTGCGGAACGTAATGCAGAGCTGGACACTTCCCGCATTGCGCGTGAAAAGCTGGAAGAAGAATATCGACAATTATCGGAGCGGTTTGCAGCCCAGGTCTCGACACAAGAAGAGCGAGATCAGCAGTACCGTAAACAGATGTCGCTGCTCGAGGAGCAAAAGACATTACTGGCCAAAGAGTTCGAAAATCTGGCACATCGTATTTTTGACGAGAAAGGCAAATCCTTCAGTACCCAAAGCCAGCAAAGCCTGGAGCATATGCTGAATCCTTTCAGGGAGCAGATTAAAGAATTCAGACAGCGCGTGGATGGCATTCATAAAGAAAATAACGAGGCGGCGGGCAGTTTGCGTAAGGAGCTTGAGCATCTGCGCAGGCTTAACCAGGATATGACTGAGGACGCCAAAAACCTAACCCGCGCACTCAAAGGCGATAAGAAAAAAGTGGGAGCCTGGGGCGAAATACAGCTTGAGAAAACGCTTCAGCTGGCCGGTTTAGTGAAGGGTGATCATTACGACAGTCAGGCCCATTTCAAGGATGAGTCCGGGCGCAACAATTATCCCGACTTTGTCATTAAGTTACCCGATGACAAGCACATGGTCATTGACAGCAAGGTGTCGCTGGTGGATTACGACAGCGCTATTGCTGCCGAAGACGAAGAGAGTCTGCAGGCGGCCCTCAAGGCCCATGTGCAGGCGGTGAAAAACCATATTGATAGTCTGGCTGGTAAGGATTACAGCAACTTGCCCGGCATGCGCAGTCCCAGTTTTGTATTGATGTTCATGCCCATTGAACCTGCCTATATGGAGGCGATGCGTCAGAGTCCAGAGCTCTTTAATTACGGCTATCAGCGCAACGTCATTCTGGTCTCGCATACAACGCTCATGCCTATTCTGCGCACAGTGGCCAATTTGTGGATGGTTGAGCGTAGTAATCAGGAGGCCAGATTATTGTCTGATCGTGCCGGTGAGGTTTATAACCAAGTTTGTTTACTGGCCGAACGATTGGCAAAACTCGGCGGCACTTTGCAAACCGCGGGTCGACAATATAACCAGACCGTCGTTGCACTGGCCGGTCAGCAGGGCTTGCATGGCAAGGTAGAGCGGTTCAATAAGTTGAGTAGCAAAGTGACCAAGACTATGCCGGACCTGGAGCCTTTACATAATGATCTCGAAATGGAGCGATTAGAAGTGATGCGTGTGGATCTGCCCGCGCAGGAGGCATCTACCGAAGCTTTGGCAAAGGATGACGATAATCCTGCCGTGCCTAAGGTTGTCAGTGAAGAAAATTAATTTTACTAACGGTATTAAGCACCGTTTTAGCAAAGCCCGCTAAGTGTGCGTCTATGCAAGGAAAATAAAATTACAAGTTTGAAATGAAAAATATCTTGAAATGTTGCTGTTAACAAAATGACCAATAGATCACATTTTGCTAAGATCTCAAACGTATAATGAAGCTGTCACATGAAACAAGTACTTATAAAAAATAATTACGAGCCCCGTTGCCTGCGAGAGGCCTGATACGCAAAAGGCATGGTGGGTTCGGTCCTTATCGGAAGGCCCAACGATGTTAACGAATAACCTCATCTACGCGCTTGAAATAGTCACCGCGATGCTGGTGATGCTTTTAACTGTTCAAATATTTCGCTGTTATCGCGCCGAGCAACAGCAGCGTGAAAGCATTACGCAGGGATTGCAAACCCTTGCCAATCAAAGCTCTGGTACATCGATTTCTACGGTAGTGCCCATTAGGTCTGACGATGAAATCGTCCCACAGCTGAATGATCCGCTTAAAGTCGATTATCTCGATGTGGCAGGCGAGCTGGGTGCCGAAGTAGTGCCTGTTCAGACACGTGTTAGCCCTTCGACGGACATTCTTAACGATTATATCGGCGGGTTCTTTGACGCGCCTGAGC
>JBFHVM010000047.1:0-14609 GCA_041589495.1 Oleiphilaceae bacterium
CATCAAAAGTGGTTTTGGCTTTCTGTTTACCGCATCGGGCTTCGACATTTTAATGAGCCTGATTCCTTATGATGCAACTTCTACCTACGGCCGCACTTTTGTTGTTGGCTTACTGAATACCATACTGGTTTCAGTGATTGGCATTTTCTTCGCCACGATTATCGGCTTTATAGTTGGTGTTGCGTATTTTTCGCACAACTGGCTGATCAAGCGCATTTCGATTATCTATGTAGAGATTTTCCGTAATATTCCCCTGCTCTTGCAGGTGTTTTTCTGGTACTTCGCGGTATTGGCCGCCTTGCCCAGCGCACGCGAATCCATGGCCTTTGGCGAAATTATCTTCCTTAACGTGCGCGGCCTCTTTGTTCCCGAACTGGTTGGCGAATCGGGCTCGGGTCTGGTTTATTTTACCCTCTTAGCCGCTGTTATAGCGGTTTACCTATTAAAGCGCTGGGCCAAAAAGCGGCAGGACGAAACCGGAGAGCAGTTCCCGGTATTAAGTGTTGGGCTCGCCATTATATTTGGCGCGCCCTTACTTATGACACTGATCATGGGCGTACCGTTTACTTGGGAATATCCCGAATTGCGTGGTTTCAATTTCCGCGGTGGAATAACCGTTATTCCTGAACTGATGGCACTGGCTCTGGCCTTGTCGGTCTACACCGGTGCCTTTATTGCCGAGGCGGTTCGTGCCGGCGTGCAGTCGGTACCTCATGGTCAAACCGAAGCGGCACGCAGTATTGGTTTGAAAGAACGCAAGATTATGTCGCTGATCATTGTCCCACAGGCCATGCGGGTGATTGTTCCATTGTTGAACAGTGAGTATCAGAGCCTGGTGAAAAACTCGACTCTGGCCACGGCGATTGGTTACCCCGATTTGTTTACCGTGTTTGTGGGCACCTCGCTCAATCAGACTGGTCAGGCCATCGAGATTGTCTTTATGACCATGGCGGTGTATTTCGTCATCAATATGATCATTTCGTTTTTGATGAACCGATTCAATGCCAGTGTTGCGCTGGTTGAGCGCAAGTAGGCGAGAGGGGAGAGGACTGATGCGAGAATTCAAACCACAACCTGCCCAACCTGCGCCGATTGAAAGTGCCGGTGTGATAGGCTGGATCAGAGAGAACCTGTTTTCCAACGTACCCAACAGTATTGCAACCATTATTATTCTGTATTTTCTTTACCTGATTGTGCCTGGAATGATCGACTGGCTGTTTGTGTCAGCCAACTGGAGCGGATCGCAGCAGGCCGACTGTACCGATGATGGTGCTTGCTGGGTGTTTGTATCCGCCTGGATGCAGCAGTTTATCTACGGCAGTTATCCCGATGATCAAATCTGGCGAATTAACCTGTCTCTACTCCTGCTTGGCGCAGTGATTGCCGCGCCCTATGCCATGCCGAATGCCTTGCGTAATAAAGTAGGTGTGCCTCTGTTTTTGGTCTATCCCTTCTTTTGCGCGGCGTTTCTTGATGGGCGACTGTTTGGTCTGGAGTTCGTCTCAACCGACTACTGGGGGGGCTTTTCGCTGAATATCTTCCTGGCCGCCGCCAGTATCATTATTGCCTTCCCTCTGAGTTTTTTATGGGCGCTGGGCCGCCGTTCTGAAATGCCTTTTACGCGTAGCGTGTGCATTGTACTGATCGAATTCTTCCGTGGCGTGCCTGTACTGGCATTGTTCTTTATGGGGTCGGTTATGTTGCCGTTGTTTTTTCCGGAAGGTACCAATGTCGATAAACTGCTGCGGGTGTGGATCGTTTTGATTCTGTTTATGTCGGGCTACATGGCAGAAGTATTCCGCGGTGGTTTTCAGGCTATTCCGCAAGGACAGTACGAAGCGGCAGACTCATTGGGTTTGAGTTTTTGGCAAAAGACGCTGCTGATCATATTACCGCAGGTGATCAAGGTATCCATGCCTAACATTTTGGCCACCTTTATCATGCTGTTTAAAAATACGACCTTCCTGTTGATCATTGGCATTTTCGAAATATTGAGTACCACACAAACGGCCCTCAGCAACTCAAACTGGCTGGGTGGGCATGCCGCAGAAGGTTATCTGTTTGTCGCATTGGTATTTTGGGTATGCTGTTTTGGCATGTCGATGATCAGTGCCAATATTGAACGTAAACTGGATACCAGCCACCGAAAATAAGAAGCGAGGACATGATCGTGGATAACGAACAAGCCGTAAGCCAACGCAGTGACGAAGATGTTATCGTCATAAAGGATTTGAATAAGTGGTATGGCAACTTCCATGTACTGAAAAACATTAATCTACAGGTGAAGAAGGGCGAACGTATTGTAGTTTGTGGCCCTTCGGGCTCAGGTAAGTCAACGATGATTCGTTGTATTAACCGGCTGGAGGAGTTTCAGCGTGGTTCATTGGTGGTGAATGGCGTAGAGATGATCGAAGATGTGAAAAACATCGAAGCCATTCGTCGCGAGGTGGGGATGGTGTTCCAGCACTTTAATCTTTTCCCCCACCTTACCATTCTTGAGAATCTCACACTGGGACCTATCTGGGTACAGAAAAAGCCTAAAGACGAGGCCGAAGCGACCGCGATGAAATATCTGGAGCGGGTGAAAATACCGGATCAGGCGCTCAAGTATCCGGGTCAATTGTCGGGTGGTCAGCAACAGCGTGTGGCGATTGCACGTTCATTATGTATGAACCCGCAAATCATGTTGTTTGACGAACCTACGTCGGCCCTCGATCCCGAAATGATCAAAGAGGTGCTCGAGGTTATGGTGGAGTTGGCCGAAGAGGGCATGACGATGCTTTGTGTGACCCACGAAATGGGCTTTGCCAAGAAGGTGGCCGATCGGGTGATCTTTATGGACGGAGGGGAAATCGTGGAACAGAACACGCCGGATGTGTTCTTTGATCATCCCGAGACAGATCGTTTGCAACTCTTTCTGAGCCAGATTCTGCAGCATTAACCCCCTCGGGGGATGCCGTTTCATCTTGTATCATCTGTCTTTTTCAAGCGGCTACATGAAGCCGCTTTTGTGTTTTAGGGCTGAAAAACTTCAAGATCCTGTTCTTTTACACCCGCATCCAAGCGCCGTTGCTTGGCTTCTTCGATTTTGACGTCCAGAAATTGCCCAATGGTATAGGTGAGCCCGCCCAGCACGGCTAAGGCCGCGATCAGGTATGCAAAATGTACATCTAAAAGCATGGAAATTAAGCCTTTCAAACAACTGTTTAAATTTTGCGCGGCAGAATACCGGGATTGTTTAGTAATTACAAATTATAAACAGGATGTATTTGTGACACTTTGTTATATACGGCGGCTAAAAAACTGAACTAGGGCAGGAAGATTAATCGCTATCCAAGTAGCGATGTAATTGCTGAGGACTGTTGATATTGTCGAAATCCTGTGCATGATCGGTGAAATCTACCCATTGGATATGCAGGGAATTCAGCCAGTTAAATACTTTGTGCTGTCCATTAGCTAAAAAAGCAGTCAGTGAGTGCAGTACGCTAGTTGGTACGCATAAATGCAAACAATGGAAACGACCACTAGCCTTCGCCCCCAGCAATACGCGAGGGTTACCTGCTGAAGACTGCTGTTGAAGATGACTTAGCATCCGCTGCGCATATACCTCACTTAGATATGGCGTATCACAGGGGCTGGTAAGCACATAGTCAGCCTTGCTGGCACTAAGCAGACTATGTAATCCAGCCAAGGGACCCTGATAGGCGCCCACCATATCGCGACAGATATACGGGCTAAAACCTTCATAACCCACTTGTTCGGGAGCGCAGTTGATCCATAGTTTATCGACGTGATTACGCATTGCGTCAGCGACATGCTGCACCATAGGTTGGCCGTTAAGAAGCTTGAGGCCTTTATCTTCACCTCCCATTCGGGAAGAGCGGCCACCGGCAAGAATGCCTCCGTCGATCGTGTGCGTCATATTGCTTTCAACCAAAAAAAAGCGCCACCCAGTGGGCAGCGCTTTGTTGTTCTAATGCGCTGTTACAGATTGCTGTCAACAAAGGCAGTCAGTTGTGATTTGGATAGGGCGCCTACTTTAGTGGCGTCCACATTGCCGTTTTTGAACAGCATGAGGGTGGGGATGCCGCGAATATTGAACTTGGGAGGCGTCTGGTCATTTTCATCAATGTTGAGCTTGCAGATCTTCACGCGACCGGCATAGTCATCGGCAATTTCTTCCAGTACTGGAGCGATCATTTTGCAGGGGCCGCACCACTCCGCCCAGTAATCCACAAGTACGGGGATATCTGAATTCAATACTTCTTCTTCGAAGGAGGTATCGGTGACGTTAATAATGTTATCGCTCATGTTTTTGCTTCCGATAATAGTGTAATAAACGCAATAAGGAGGGCTGCTTTCACTGTCGTAAAGACTAGCCTTCACCTAGAATAATTGAATACCCGTTAATATATAGTCTTACCTGAGGAATTCAAGGACGTGTTAGGGCTGCATTACCAATGAGCGAAGAACAACAGTCTGCTTCGATTGCTGCAATCGATCTCGGTTCCAACAGTTTTCATATGGTTGTGGCGCGGCGGGAGCATGGTGAGGTACGTATACTCGACCGTTATGGCGAAAAGGTGCAACTTGCTGCCGGACTGGATGAAGAAGGCAAGCTAGACAAAGCCTCGCAACAAAGAGCGCTGGAATGTTTGGGGCGTTTCCATCAGCGTATTCGTGACCTCGATGCGTCGGCAGTACAAATAGTGGGTACCAATGCCTTGCGTGCTGCCAAGAATCGGCGTCAGTTTTTGCAGCAGGCGCAAGACCTTATGGGCTTTCCCATCGAGATTATATCGGGGCGTGAAGAAGCGCGGCTTATTTACCTTGGGGTGAGTCATACGCTGGCCGATGACGAAGGTAAGCGTTTGGTGATTGATATCGGTGGCGGTAGCACGGAGCTGATTATCGGAGAACGTTTTGAACCGCTCATGCTCGAGAGCCTGCATATGGGTTGTGTGTCGTTTCGTGAACGGTTTTTCAAAGATGGCCGCTTGGGCAAAAAAGCGCTGCAACAGGCGATTACCGAAGCATCTAGGGAACTGCTCAATATTCAAAGTGCCTACTGCAAAATCGGTTGGGCCAATTGCGTAGGTGCGTCGGGATCAATCAAATCGATACAGCAGGCTCTGCAGGCCCTGGGTTACGAAGATGGACGTATCACCAAGGAGCGCATGCAGGCGCTGCGCAAACACATGCAGTCTCTCGAGAAGGTCGATGATTTGAGCGCCTTGGGAATCAAAAAGGAACGCTTGTCGATTTTTCCCGCCGGTTTTGCCATTTTGTACGCCTGTATCGACATCCTCGGTATTGAAAGTATGCGCTATAGTGCCGGTGCATTGCGAGAGGGCCTGCTCTATGACATTGTTGGACGCATTCAACATGAAGATGTGCGAGAACGTAGCCTGCGGGCGATGCAGGAGCGTTATCATGTTGATCAGGAGCATGCGGATCGTGTCGCACAAACCGCCCATCATGCGTGGCAGCAGGTCGCTGAGGCCTGGGGGCTTGAATCTGCCGAAAATGAACGCTTACTGCGTTGGACCAGTTTGGTATTTGAAGTGGGTTTGGCAGTGTCGCACTCCCAGTACCATAAACATGGTGCCTACCTGTTGCAGTACTCCGATATGCCCGGATTTACCCGCCTGGTGCAGGCCTTTCTCGCGGCTCTGGTTCGAACGCATCGTCGAAAGTTTAATATGGAGGGCTTCGCCGAGTTTGATACCGCGGATCAGGAGCGACTGCAACGTTTATCTATGCTGTTTCGGCTCAGCGTGATTCTCACTGCTTCGCGAAAAAGCGCCGAAGTTCAGTTCAAACTCAAGGTTAAGGGCTCACGCCTTCAGTTAAAAATGGGCAAGGGCTGGCTCGCTGCCCACCCTTTGACGCTTGCCAATCTGCAAGCTGAACAGAGTTATCTTGCGAAACAAGGATATGAACTCTTACTTGATTAGAGTGCAGGGGCTAATTCTGATACCCTTGCCACCCGTTTTTTGACCAGTGAGCTTGCAGCCATGATTGTTTTGGGAATTGAAACTTCCTGTGACGAAACCGGCATCGCCATTTACCACAGTGAACGAGGCCTCTTAGCTCACGCGCTGTTTTCGCAAGTTGATATGCATGTTGACTACGGCGGTGTCGTCCCCGAATTGGCCTCGCGAGACCATATTCGTAAAACGCTGCCGCTCATAGAGTCGGTGCTGTCAGACGCCCAGCTTACAAAAAGTGATCTCGATGGGATTGCTGTCACCGTTGGGCCGGGTCTTATCGGCGCATTGCTTGCCGGCACCTGTATCGCACAGGCATTGGCCTTTGCCCTTAATATCCCGGTCATCGGCGTGCATCATATGGAAGGTCATTTATTGGCCCCCATGCTCGAAGATAATCCCCCGGCGTTCCCCTTTGTCGCCTTACTGGTGTCTGGCGGCCATACACAGCTGGTTGAGGTGCAAGGTATTGGTGAATATCGCATTCTGGGCGAGTCGGTGGATGATGCTGCGGGTGAAGCGTTCGATAAGGCCGCTAAAATGTTGGGCCTCGACTATCCCGGCGGGCCTCGCATTGCGGCTCTGGCACAGCAGGCCAGAGAGCAGGGTGGTACGCCCTATCGTTTTCCGCGTCCCATGACCGATCGGCCGGGTCTCGATTTTAGTTTCAGTGGCCTGAAGACCTTTACACTCAATACCATTCAAAGCATCAAACAGACGGGTAGCCTGGATGAACCGCATCGCGCCCAAATCGCTTTGGCCTTCGAAGAGGCGGTAGCTGATACGCTGCGCATTAAGTGTCAGCGGGCATTGGAGCAAACAGGCCTTAAGCGATTGATTATCGCGGGTGGAGTAAGTGCTAACTTGCACTTAAGGGCGACGCTGGAGGCGATGACAGCCAAGCGCGGTGCCCAGGTATTTTATGCCCGGAATGAATTCTGTACCGATAATGGCGCCATGATCGCTTATGCCGGCTGGCAACGCCTGCGCGCGGGGCAGGCCAATCACGAGGCCTTGAAGACGCGCCCTCGCTGGCCACTCGATGAGTTACCACCGCTCACTTCACGAGCCTGAGCTGGAGTCAAAGGCCCTATGCGAACCAGTATTTTTATCGAAGCTTTCCCGGTGGACGCCTCAATTGGTGTGTTCGATTGGGAGCGCGAAATAAAACAAACCCTGCTGTTTGATGTTGAAGGCTATTATGATTTCGGTGCCGCTATGCGTAGTGATGCCATTGCCGATGCGATCAGTTATGTCGATCTCAGTGACGCCATTCGCGATAAGACGCTGAGCAAGCACTTTGCCTTATTAGAGCATCTCGCTGGTGAGTTGTGTGAGCATTTGATGAGCCGTTTTCCGCTCGAGGTACTAACGCTGCGCATCAGTAAACCCGGAGCCGTACCCGAGGCCGCCAATGTGGGCGTAAAGGTAAGCCTGAAGAGGGAAGACCTTTGAGTACCGTTTATTTAAGTTTGGGTAGCAACGTCGATCGTGAGCATTACATTAGGGCAGCGCTCGATGCCTTGTCTGCCGAATTTGGCGAGCTGGAAATTTCGAGTGTATATGAAAGCGACCCCGTGGGCTTTGACGGATCCCCTTTTTATAACCTGATTGTGGGTATCGATACCTCGCTTTCTTTAGCTGCCTTGAGTGAACAGTTGAAAGCGTTGGAAGACGCCAACGGACGGGACCGCACCGCGCCGCGTTTTGCTTCCCGTACGCTCGATATCGATATTGTGACCTATCACGATCGTGTTGGCACTTTCGATGGTATTGAGTTGCCGCGGCCCGAACTGTACTACAACGCCTTTGTGTTATGGCCGATGGCAGAGCTGCGCGGCCAAACACTTGATCCGGTGACGGGAAAATCCTTCGCTGAATTGTGGACAAACTTTGAGACTGAACAGCGTTTGCGTCCCATACCTTTCTTCTGGAGAGAACAGAATCTGGGCAGCAACAATGATTAGTGGCGTATCAAAGCGGGTAGCGACTCAGTAAACTGCGGGTAGAACTATCCATTGCCGCCGCATCGCGCGTGCCTTCCAACACTTCAAACAGCTCTTTGCTCAAGGCTTTACCCAGTTCGACTCCCCATTGATCGAAGGAATTCACGTTCCACAACACGCCTTGGGCAAATACCTTGTGTTCGTAAAGGGCAATCAAGGCACCTAGAGAAGCCGGACTTACCTGTTCCATCAGAATCGTATTACTGGGTTTATTACCGGCGATGACTTTGTGCGGGGCCAATTGAGCGGCCTGAGCTTCAGCCATTCCCGTGGCTTTGAGTTCGCGCAAGGCTTCGGCGTAGGTTTTGCCTTGCATCAAGGCCTGGCTTTGGCTCAGGCAGTTGCTGAACAGATACCGGTGATGACTTTCGAGGCCGTGGTGGTGGCGCAAGGGCATAATAAAGTCAGCGGGTATCAGCTGTGTACCCTGATGCAACAGTTGATGATAGGCGTGCTGCCCGTTACTGCCAGGGCCACCCCAAATCACCGGCCCGCTTGGGTAACTCAATGGCCGGCCTTCGCGATCCACGCTTTTACCATTGCTCTCCATATCAAGCTGTTGCAGGTGCTCCGGCAAGTGGCGCATGAGTTCATCGTAAGGTAATACGGCATGGCTCTGGGCACCAAAGTAATTGCCGTACCACACCCCCAATAAGGCAAGAAGTACCGGCATGTTCTTTTCGAATGGCGCATGCCGAAAATGCTCGTCCATCGCATGCGCGCCGTCCAAAAGCGCTTCAAAATGATCCATACCCACCATAAATGCGATGGGCAGACCAATCGCGGACCACAACGAATAGCGTCCGCCCACCCAATCCCACATGGGAAATACGTGATGTTTATCGATACCAAAGGCTTCGGCTGCGGCAACGTTGGCGCTCACTGCTATCCAATGTTTTGCAAAGGCCGACTCCGGCACGCCCTGCGCTTGCTGCCAGCGTTTGGCTGCCTTGGCATTTTCCAAGGTTTCTAGGGTGGTGAAGGACTTTGACTGAATCAGGAATACCGTGGTTTCCGGATCGATCTGTTCGAGTACCAGGGCCAGATCATTACCATCAATGTTGGCGACATAATGACAGTTAAGACCGTCTTTAGCCTGAGTCTGCAAGGCAGTGGAGACGGTTTTAGGACCTAAAAAAGAACCGCCGATGCCAATACTGACCAGCGTATCGATGGGCTTGTTGCTGTAACCACGTAACTCACCGGTATGAATGGCTCTGACCCACTTTCGCATGCGGGAGAGGGTCTCGCGAACTTCGCCGAGAATATTATGTCCCTCAACGATTAATTCGACCTGGTGTCGTGCGCGTAATGCCGTATGCAGAGCGGGGCGCTGCTCAGTGTGATTGACGGCTTCGCCTGAGAACAAGGCTTCGATTCGGTCACCGAGCTTGGCTTCCTTCGCCAGGCGTAGCAGGAGCTCAAGAGTTTTATCGTTAATACGATTCTTGGAATAATCCAGAGTGAGGCCGGCCGCATCCAGTGTATAGCGCTCTGCCCGTTCGGGGTCGGCGGCAAACAGGTCGCGCATGTGTTGGTTGGCGACATCAAGTTGATGCGTTTGCAGTGTTTTGTGCAGCGAGGATTCATCCAGCCTCATAGTAATCCCTATTCTTGTATCCGACGCAATTCAGCGCTTGCTCACTTCGAGGTTATCAATGAGGCGTGTGGTGCCCATAAACGCTGCCGCGAGTACCACCAAGTCGTGATCCTCTTCGCTGGCAGGTGCCAGGTTGTCCTGTCGGGCAATATTAAAGTAATCGACTCTGAAGCCGGCCTCACTCAGTGAGATTTTAGCCTGGTCTATCACTTTGGGGAGCAAATTGCCTGCCAGAATATTTGCTCTTGCCTGTTGCAGAATCTTATACAGCTCAGCAGCCTGTGTTTTCTGCTCCGCGCTCAGATACCCGTTGCGCGAGCTGCGCGCCAGGCCTGAGGTTTCACGGGAGGTTTCGAGACCGATGATGTTGACCGGGAAGCAGAGATCCTTAACCATTTTCCGAATCACAGCCAGCTGCTGATAGTCTTTTTTGCCAAATACAGCGATGTCGGGTTGCACCATATTAAACAGCTTGCTCACCACGGTGGTGACACCATCAAAGTGCCCCGGACGGCTTGCACCACAATGATGCAGCCCCAGTTCAGGTACGCTCACCCGGGTTTCTTCGGCAAGCCCATTGGGATAAATTTCGGTAACGGCGGGCGCAAACAGCAAGTGGCAACCGCGTGCCTGTAGCCCTGCCTGATCGGCCTCCAGCGTTCGTGGATAGGCATCGAGATCTTCATTTTCGCCAAACTGCATGGGATTGACGAAAATGCTGCTAACCACATAATCACTATGACGCTGCGCCTCATCGATTAGGCTCAAATGTCCTTCGTGCAGATTGCCCATGGTGGGCACAAAGCCTATGCGCTTGCCCGCATCACGGGCTTCTTTAACGGCGTTTCTGAGCGCCGCGACGGTGTTAACGGTTTGCATGTCTTATCCTGCGAAACTGTGCTCAGCGCCAGGAAAAACACCGCTTTTCACATCCTGGTTATAACGTATAAAAGCGTCTTCAATGGAGCTGGCTTCGAGCATGAAGTTTTTGACAAACTTGGGTTTATGGCCCTGGCTTATGCCCAACAGATCATGCATGACCAGTACTTGACCGTCGGTTTCGTTACCGGCGCCGATGCCAATGACGGGCACCGAGACGCTCTGAGACAGTCGCGCGGCCAACGACGAGGGTACGCACTCCAGTAAAATAATATCGGCACCCGCTTGCTCCAGTGCCTGCGCTGCCGAGATCATTTGTTGCGCCTGATCGCTTTGCTTGCCCTGTACCTTGTAGCCACCCAGTTTATTGACCGATTGCGGCGTGAGGCCCAAGTGCGCGCAGACCGGAATACCGCGGTCACTGAGTGCCTGGATCACGGGGGCCAGCCATTGTTCGCCCTCGAGTTTGACGATATGTGCCCCTGCCTGCATCAGTCGTCCTGCATTATTCAGGGCTTGCTGTTCGGAATTGAGCGAGTTGAAAGGCATATCTGCCATGATGAGGGAAGAGCCAGCCCCCTGTTTTACGCAACGCGTATGGTAGATCATGTCGTCCATACTGACTGGAAGTGTGCTGTCGTAGCCTTGCAATACCATGCCCAGCGAATCCCCGATCAGCAGCACATCGATTCCGGCCTTGTTGGCCAGTGCAGCGAAGCAGGCGTCATAAGCAGTCACACAGGAGAACTTTTTTCCTTCCTGTTTCAGGGCTTTCAGGCTTTGCGTGGTAACGGTCATAGTACAGATCCCATATCAATAGAGCGCCCACAAGAGTAGCGGTATGCGCTGTGCGAGACAAGTTCCCTCAGGGCAATTTCGTCAGGTCGTGCTGTAAACAGTCTTGGCAGCGTTCAGCGGCGGCGTCGCCATTGGGCAGCGTCCAGTCTGGTACTATCTCCAATAATGGGATCATTACGAAGTCGCGACTCAGGGCGAGGGGGTGGGGAATCTTTAAATCCGGATCATCCATGGCAATCTGCAGTTGCCCGTAAAAAATAATATCGAGATCGATGCATCGTTCACCCCAGTGACGTGTTTTTATTCTCCCCATGGCCTTTTCAATGGCCTGCAGGTTTTTTAATAGATCTTCTGGTTGGAGCCGGGTTTCGATGAGGGCAACGGCATTGATGAAGCGGCCCTGATCCTGCGGCCCCTGAGGGGCACTGGTATATAAAGAGGAAGCCTTGACCAAATTCGAATATGGCAGCTTGCTCAGGGCTTCCAGTGCCTGTGTGATCTGTAAGACCGGATTATCCAGATTACTGCCCAGTGCAATACAGGCCCGTACCATCGAACTCACTGATTGGATGGACGTTGTGGTGGGCGGCGTCTGCGTCGGCGTGCTGGCGGCTTATCGTGAGACCGATTACGCGGTGCTTTAGCCGGTGCAGGATGTTTTTCCTGAAAGCTTGTCCACCACGCGCCTAAGGAATTGGTGGGTTCTCCGGCTTGTTCGCGCAACACTAAAAAGTCGTAAGCGGCCCTAAAACGCGGGTGCTGAACCAGTTCGTGTGGACGGCGCCCCTTGGTGCGAGTCAGCCTGACCTGAAATTCCCAGATTTCCTTCATCTGCAAACTAAAGCGCTTGGGAATTGAGATATGCCTCAATTGGTGGCTCAGAGTAGGCTGAATGGCCGCTTGCATGGCTGGAAACTCATTCATACCTTGGGCCATGTTACTCTGCCAGCGACGATGTACTTCGGGCCATAGCATGCTGGCGTACAAAAAAGCAGGCGTTACCGGTTTATCCGCAGCGATGCGGCGATCGGTATTGTTGAGTGCGGCGTGAATAAAGCGCAAATAGCAGGCGCTGTGCTCGCTTTTGTTCAGCGTGTGATCTACCTCCGGAAAGAGGCTGGCGTAGATACCAAAGCTTCGGCAACTCTCAAAAATACGTACACCGTGGCCACTCATAAACAGTTTAATCACTTCATCAAACAGGCGAGCTGGTGCAATGTTTTCGAGCAAGTCGGCCAATTCAAAGATGGGTGCCCGGGTGCGTTCCTCAATATCGAAATCGAGTTTGGCGGCAAAGCGCACTGCCCGCAGCATACGCACGGGGTCCTCGCGATATCGCGTTTCGGGATCTCCAATCAGACGTAACTTGCGATCTGCAATATCGCTTAGTCCGTCTACAAAGTCGTACACACAGAAATCGTTGGCGTTGTAATAGAGGGCATTAACCGTGAAGTCCCGACGAATGGCATCCTCATCGACTGAGCCATACACGTTATCGCGGAGCAACATGCCCTCGTCGGACTGATGATGTGAGCCCTTACCCGATTCTGCATTCGCCTGGCCACGAAAGGTGGCCACCTCAATCATATCGCGGCCAAACAGAATATGAACGAGTTTAAAGCGACGCCCGATCAGGCGTGAATTTTTAAACAGGGCATGCACTTCCTCAGGTTTGGCGCTGGTCGCGATATCAAAGTCCTTGGGCTGCTGACCCAAGAGGATGTCGCGTACGCCACCGCCTACCAGATAAGCCTCGTGGCCATGGCTTTGCAGGCGGTAGAGTACCTTGAGTGCGTTTTCGCTAATGAGTTTACGGGATACAGGATGCGCATCGCGTGGAATGACTTTGGGTGCCATTGCTGTCAGGAGCCTTGCGGTAATAACTGTCGATCGGATTGTCAGCGTATCAGTAAAGTGGGGGAGTGTACTCTTTTCAGGCGCTTATGGCCATCTGACACAATAGTTTAGGGGTAGTCGAGCAAAGGAGCCGGTGAGGATTGAATGCAATAAAATGACTGTGCATGAAAAGACTCGATAAGTTCCTTTTCTGATCTTTTCATGCCCAAATAGCGCAGACCTTCAGTTGTTTTTATTGTGGATCCTTGTCTATACCAAGGCAGTCACTTTCGTCACTGCTTGCAAACGGACTACTTTGAACACTTAGAGCGTGAGTCGGGAAATCGTGCTTGGCCATATTTCGATGCTACTTGTCGTAGTTCTTTTCAAAACATCACTACACGTCTTACCCGTGTTTCTGCCGCTAAAAAGCTAGGCGTTCAAAACAATCAGTTCGCCCGCATTTTTTATTTTTATTTGTGCGGATTTCACAACTGCCAGTAACCACTCTTTTTATTTTTCTTGTCTATCTGCAGTTGATTTTCTTCTTGTTGTTTACGTTAAGGTAATTTGCAGGCCATATACCAAAAACAAAAATAAGCAATAAAAACAGATGCTTAGCATTTGTCTCTACGCCTTTTGGACTACTGGGCGTAGCTCTGCGGCAATTTGTTACCCTGTTTGCGCACATCTTGTTCCTATGGGTAACAAAAGGTAACAGCCATGAAGAGTTGTGCGAGGTTTTTGTTGAAGGTGTGTTTAGGTAAATCATTCTAAACGTGAGCATTATCACACTTTTGGGGCTTAGCTGTTCTGTGAGCTTTTCTTACGGGGAATGCCAAGTTTTTGTCGACGTTCCCATAGACTTTTACGGCTGATACCCAGGCGCTGCGCCAGCTCGGTCTCGCTCATGCGTCCCTGATTTTCGAGTACAAACTGTTGAAAGTAATCTTCCATTGATAGGGTTTTGCTGGCGGGCGGCATCTGATAGCCGGTATTTTGCTGGCTGGGTGCAATGAGGCCCTGGGGAATATGAATATCGTCTACCTCGGATTCAATATCGAGCAAGTCGGCGGTAATCACCGGACCATCACTCAGTATGGCGCCACGTTCTATGGCATTCTCAAGTTCCCTTACGTTGCCGGGCCAGTGGTAATCAACAATTGCCTTGCGCGCATCGTCACCCAGGCTTAGTCCGTCTACGCCTAGTCGGTGACAAGCTTTATCGAGCAGGCGATCGGCGAGCCCGAGTACATCATTGCCGCGATCTCTCAGAGGTGGGAGCTTTACCTGAACCACGTTCAGGCGGTAGTACAGGTCTTCACGGAACTGCCCGGTGCGTGCCAGCGCTTTCAAGTTGCGGTGCGTGGCTGCGATCATGCGCACATCGACCTGACGGGATTGGGTTGAACCCACCCGACGAATCTCGCCTTCCTGCAGTACGCGCAACAAGCGTGCCTGAGCTTCGAGAGGCAGTTCGCCTATTTCATCGAGAAACAA
>JBFHVM010000048.1:0-14464 GCA_041589495.1 Oleiphilaceae bacterium
CCTTGTGCGCAACGCGGTTGACCACGGTATTGAAAAGCCAGACGTACGTGAACAGAAAGGCAAGCCTCGTATTGGTAAGGTGGTATTGTCTGCGCAACAGGAAGGCGACCACATCCTGCTAGCGATTGAGGATGACGGTGCTGGCATGGATCCCGGGGTCTTGCGAAGAAAAGCCGTTGAGAAGGGAATTTATGATGAAGATGCTGCCGAACGTCTTACCGACAATGAATGTTTCAATCTGATTTTTGCTCCCGGATTTTCAACCAAAACCGAGATTTCTGACGTGTCTGGTCGTGGTGTGGGCATGGACGTGGTGAAAACCAAGATTACTCAGCTTAACGGTACGGTAAATATCGACTCTGAACTGGGTAAGGGATCACGTCTGACAATCAAGGTACCGCTCACGCTGGCAATTATGCCGACGTTGATGGTGAAGTTGAGCGAGCAGTCTTTTGCCTTCCCGTTGGTCAGTGTGGTTGAAATCTTCCATCTGGATTTAACGCGCACCAACGTTGTAGATGGTCAGGAGTGCGTGGTTGTGCGTGACAACGTGTACCCGCTGTTTTATATCAAGCGCTGGTTGGTTGACGGTTATACTGAAAACTCCGAGTCGGCGCATGTTGTGATTGTGGCGGTAGGTACGCAACGTGTAGGCTTTGTAGTTGATCAGCTGGTCGGGCAGGAAGAGGTGGTGATCAAACCACTGGGAGGCATGCTGCATGGCACGCCAGGTATGGCCGGTGCAACCATTACCGGTGATGGCCGCATTGCCCTGATTCTGGATATTCCCAGTCTGTTGCAACGCTATGCCTGATAAGGTCGACCAGGGTCGGTTAGCGTGCGCGTGCGTGCTGACTTTAATAGGGTGAAATTTCGTCAACGGAGCTATTGAGAGAGGTCAATGGGCGTTTCTGTTCTCGTCGTTGATGATTCTGCATTTTTTCGTAAACGTGTTTGTGAAATTCTGCAGGCGGTTCCCGATATTAAAGTAGTCGGCACGGCTTCTAATGGTCGCGAGGCTATCGAACTCGCCAAGCGACTAAAGCCAGACGTTATAACCATGGATTATGAAATGCCAGTTATGGACGGTGTTACCGCTGTCAGGCATATCATGCAGGAAGCTCCCACCCCCATTTTGATGTTTTCGTCGCTCAGTTATGAAGGCGCCCGGGTAACGCTCGATGCGCTGGAAGCCGGAGCGGTCGATTTTTTGCCCAAGAATTTTGAAGATATTGCGCGTGACGCATCCAAAATGCAGGAAGTGCTGCGCAAGAGAATACTGACTATTGCTAAGCCTTCTGCGGGTGTTTCGAACACAAGCGCGGCAACTCCAGCTAGTAACGAAGTGTCAGAGCAGTCGTCAGTGACCCGGTCTGCCCCCGAACCTGCACCGTTCAGAGCACCCAAAGCAGCTCCCGCCCCGCAGGCAAAGCCAGCGAGCGCACGTGGCAAAGGAAGCAAAGTAAAGCACCCCGTAGATTTAATTGTGATCGGTACCTCCACAGGAGGTCCTGTGGCCTTGCAGAAAATACTTTCGAAACTGCCGTCTAATTTACCCGCACCGATTTTGCTGGTACAGCATATGCCGGCCACATTCACGCCCGCTTTTGCAGAGCGTCTGAACAGTTTATCCCGCATTCAGATAAAACATGCCGAAGACGGCGACATGCTTCGCAAAGGCACCGCCTACTTGGCACCCGGTGGAAAGCAAATGATCATTGGTGCCGCTGCGGGTGGTTATCAGATACACGTGTTGCCCGGTGACGAGCGCCTTACCTACAAACCCTCGGTGGATATTACCTTTGGGTCGGCCGCTAAATCCTTCCCTGGGCGAGTTTTGGGCGTCGTGCTTACGGGCATGGGGGCTGATGGTAGAGAGGGCTGTCGTATGCTGAAACGAGGAGGCTCAACCATTTGGACGCAGTCAGAAAAGTCCTGTGTGATTTATGGAATGCCGATGGCGGTCGATAAAGCAGGGTACTCTGACGATTCTATCGATATCGCAGACATGGCTGATCGTATTGTAAGCGGAATTATGTAATGGATTTATTGAGCATACTTGGAGTTATTCTTGGTTTTGCAGCCATTTTGGGTGGTAACTACCTCGAAGGCGGTCACGTTGACTCCCTCTTTAACGGCCCGGCGGCAGTTATAGTTATTGGAGGCACCATTGCCGCCATTATGTTGCAAACGCCCTTTAAGGAGTTGAAACGGGGGCTGGTCATGTTGCGGTGGGTATTCGCACCGCCGTATGTGTCGATTGAAGATGGCATCGACAAGGTGGTTGGCTGGAGTTTACGTGCCCGAAAAGAAGGTTTGCTCGGGCTCGAAAGTATCGCCGCCAAAGAAGAGGAGCCGTTCGCCGAGAAAGGTTTGCAGTTACTGGTAGACGGTTCCGAGCCCGAAGTGATTCGCAATGTATTAGAGGTGGAGCTGATCACGAAAGAGCAGCACGATCTTAGTGCCGCTAAAATATACGATGGTATGGGAGGGTACTCTCCGACCATCGGAATCATTGGCGCTGTGATGGGGCTGATACATGTAATGAGTAATCTTGCCGACCCTTCATCGTTGGGTTCGGGTATAGCCACGGCCTTCGTTGCCACGATTTATGGTGTGGCCTTCGCCAACCTGTTGTTCTTTCCAGTTGGGAGTAAACTAAAGGCGATTGTGCAGCGTCAAACCCAGTACCGCGAGATGCTGATCGAAGGTCTGGTTTCAATTTCAGAAGGAGAAAATCCACGCTCCATCGAACTCAAACTCAAGGGGTTTGTGCCCAATTAATTGGATGGACCGGTCAGGGCAGGATTATTTCCATGAGACGAAGACAGGAAGAAGAGCACGACAATAAAGAACGTTGGCTGGTTTCCTACGCAGATTTTATTACCTTGCTGTTTGCCTTTTTTGTCGTCATGTATTCCATTTCCTCAGTGAACGAAGGCAAGTACAAAGTACTTTCGGAAAGCCTCGAGGGCGTGTTCAATGTGGCGCAAAAAACGGTCTCTCCCATTCAGGTGGGAGATGTTACTCCACGCAGTGAATCGGATCAGTTTGGAGACAAACACATTAAGCCGGTCTTTGGAATACCTGAGCCTACCGCCAAAGAAATTCCAAAGACATATGAAGAAGACATGCAGCTTGAGCTGATCGCCGGAGAGTTTCGCGAGAGTTTCGAAGATCTGATTTTTGAAGATAAGGTCAGTGTGCAGGTTAAGGACGACTGGATAGAAGTGTCGTTAGACGATACGGTGGTCTTTCAAAGTGGCGGGGTAGAGCCAGTCGACGATGCCTTTCCCATTATCGAAAAGATTGCTCGAATCATGCGCGAACATGATAATGCCATGCTGGTAGAAGGGCATACCGATAACATTCCCATCCGCAATTCGGTTTTTCCGTCCAACTGGGAGCTTTCGGCAGCCCGCGCAGCGTCGGTTGTGCGTTATCTTGCGCTTGAAGGTGTTAGAGCTGATCGCATGGGGGCAATGGGTTATGGCGAGTTCAAACCGGTCGCCCGCAACGATATAGCCCGCGGGCGCGCCAAAAACCGTCGTGTAGTGCTGCTGATTTCGAAATCGGAAGATATTCGTGAGAGTTTACTTAATTAACCGGGTCTGCTGATTGCCGGACAATCACTGCCGTTAATCCCCATATAACGGAAAAACGTCGCGCCGGGTGATGTTTCCCACGTCCGTTTCAATGCTATTTCCCCCTAAAAACAAAGGCCTGCCTGGGTTTTTTAATGAACATTGCTAGTGCTGGCACGCCTTGTGCTACATAGCCCATAAGCGGGCCGCGTTTGCCAGAATATCGGCAAGCAATTTCCGACATTGAGATTTATACTGTCTGGCTGATTCGCTGGCTCTGCGTAGGTAGGGTGTGAAAGACGGCGAACGGATGCACATCGAAAAAGACAAACCAGGGGTTAGATAAGGTGAGAATCTGGGCAATCGCAAATCAAAAAGGTGGTGTTGGTAAAACCACAAGTGTTGTCGCGTTAGGCGGTCTGCTCGCTAAGGAAGGCAAGCGTGTGTTGGTAATGGATCTGGATCCTCATGGCTCCCTGACCAGTTACTTTAAATATGATCCGGATACGATCGAGCAAAGCGCTTTTGATCTGTTTATGCATCAGGGTAAGGTGCCGGAGGGCTTGCCGGAACAATTGATTACCTCGACCTCGTGCGAGGGCATGGACCTTCTGCCGGCTTCAACCGCTCTGGCGACCTTGGAACGTCGTATGGTAGGCGTAGACGGCATGGGCTTGATAATTTCCAAAACCCTTGCCATGTTATGGGATCAGTACGACTACGTTTTAATCGACAATTCGCCGTCTCTGGGAGTGTTGATGATCAATTCGCTGGCGGCTAGCCAGATGCTGATCGTTCCTGTTCAAACCGAGTTTCTTGCGATCAAGGGGCTTGAAAGAATGATGCATACACTGGGTATGGTGATCAAATCCCAGAAAAGTAACTTACGGCACATGATTTTGCCAACGATGTTTGACCGTCGGACCCAGGCGTCCACGCAAAGTCTGCGTACCATTAAGCAAACCTGGGGCGACACCGTATGGAAGTATGCGATTCCGGTGGATACCAAGTTCCGAGATGCCAGTGCAGCGGGCAAGGTACCCGTCGAAGTCGACGCCGAAACGCACGGCGTAAGAGCGTATAAAAAGCTCTTGGAGAATCTCAAGGAGATGACCAGTAATCAGGTCTGATCCATACAGGCTTTTGGAACCCCCGCATGGCAGAGTCAGTTGCAGCAGCACAGACCAGGGCGCGTCATCAGGATTATCTTAATGACTATGTTGATGTCATGCTGGGGCAGAACTGTGATGACGGATTTGGTGGGGTTCCGGTGTGTACTTACAACGCGCTGAATTGGCTGCTTAGAAGAAAGATGTGTCCGCTAGTGTTGTCGCTTGAGCTTTTGCTTGAAGCGCTTGGCTGGCTCAGGAAGCCCATGGGGCTGTGCGCGAGTCAGTTAATGTGGCAAGTGGCAGAACGCATGAAAGAGGATTTTGACGCCCGGGATTGGCAGGGATCGCTTTCACAAAAAGGTGTAGTAGGTGAAGCACGATCAAGATGACAAAGTCGTCAGCGCTAAACACGCAATGGACGACTACTTTCAGGTGATGCTGGGTGATGTGTCGCAGGAACGCGACGCGTCGCCGGTAGTTGATCAGTCGTCTGTTACACCTGAAGGAACGGCCTCTCAATCCGAGAAAAAAACGGAATCGAAGGTAGGCGAAGGCTTTGTAAAAGGCGGTGAACCTTCTGCATCCACGCTGCTGAGTGAAACACAAAATTTTAACAGTGTGCCCTTGCTCAATCGCAAGTCGGCTCAACGTCCGACGCAAGTTGTGCCTCAACTCGACGAAACTCCGGATATTAAACGACCAGTTGCATCTCCCATCATACCGGCGGCATTTCCTAAGCTTGCTCCCAAAGTCGAAGAGCCAAAGATTGTTGCTCCACCAGTAGTCGAGGCGAGGGTTCAAACTGAAGCACAGGTAAATGCCAAAACCAAGCAAGATCCGGTTGCGCCACCGAAAACCGAGCCGATTGTTGACGAGGTCGTTGAACAAAGCATCGAAAAGCAAGTGCTTGCAGAGGAAGCCCTCGCACCGGTGGTACACAAAACAAACGAACCCAAAGCCTGGCGCGATAATGGTCGGCCAGATTGGGGACAGGAACGTTTTGAATGCCTGTTGTTTTCGGTGGCCGGGCTAAAGCTTGCGGTTCCGCTGGTGTCGCTGGGCTCCATCCATAAGCTGGATCAGGATTTGACACCTCTGGTAGGCAGAGCATCCTGGTTTATGGGCTTGTACCGATCTGGAGACCGGAATATTCGGGTGGTAGATACCGCCAAATGGGTGATGCCTGATCGCTATCATGATCAGGTGAAAGATGGCTATAAATTTATTATACGCCTTGGCGACAGTGATTGGGGCATGGCTTGTGATGCCGTAGCAGAGGCGATCCAACTGGAACCGGATCAGGTAAAATGGCGTTCGGAGCGCAGTAAACGACCTTGGTTGTCAGGTACAGTGATTGACCATATGTGCGCTTTGCTGGATGCCGATATGCTCGGATATTTACTGGATCAGGACGCACGCAAACATTGAGGCAGTAAAGTGCTGGCATAGATTGTGCGATGATCTATATTAAAGATTGGTTGTGATGGCTTTTTGACACGCAGAATACCCAAGTGCAGGTGTCCCTTAGCGAGTTATATCACGTGCACGCAAGAACATTTAAGAATTAAGAGGTCGGAAGAATGGCATCGAGTACAGGTCATAGTAGTCAAGCTGCTGAGGATCCTATTCTGCAATACGTGACGTTTCGCCTGGATGATGAAACCTACGGTATTAATGTAATGCAGATTCAGGAAGTTCTGCGCTATACAGAAATTGCTCCGGTTCCGGGTGCCCCGGATTATGTGTTAGGTATCATCAATCTGCGCGGTAACGTTGTAACGGTCATTGATACGCGCAAGCGTTTTGGACTATCGGAGTCCGAAGTGAGCGATCATACCCGTATTGTTGTGCTTGAGGTTGAAGGGCAGGTTGTTGGTATCCTTGTAGATTCCGTTGCTGAGGTGGTCTATTTGCGCCAATCCGAAATCGAAACAGCGCCTAACGTAGGCAACGAAGAAAGTGCGCGCTTTATTCAGGGCGTGTGCAATAAGAATGGTGAACTGATTATTCTTGTCGAGTTTGAGAAAATGCTTTCAGAAGAAGAGTGGGCCGAAATGGCAGCGTTCTAATTGGGGCGTTGGGAGAGTCGCAATGTTGTATGAATATCTGGTACCGGTAATTTCGGGAGGTTTGGTCTGTCTGATGGCGGTGTATACCCTCGCGCTTAAGCGCAGTGTGGCGAAGACACAGAGCCGGGTGGCCGAACTGATCGACAGCCTTTCTCAAGAGGTGCAGGGCATTAGCCATGGTTCCATGGGAGTTGGCCGTAGGACCCTACAGCTCGAAAAACAACTGGAGCAACTGCGTGAGCAGTTTGAGGCCTTCAGCAAGAATGACCCGGCAAAGGTTTCCTACGACGAAGCCGCGCGTTTGGTGGAGTTAGGTGCCGGAGTGGATGACCTGATGAATAGCTGTGGCATTTCACGGCCAGAAGCAGAGCTGGTCAGTGCGCTCACTGGAAAAAAAGCAACTTCGGACCAAATTCCCGTGCTTTCTACACAAAGTTAAGTCACGCTGATCCCCAAAAAAAGCTGCGCTTTCGCAGCTTTTTTTGGTTTGGGTTGCATGCCTTCGGTATTTCCGGTCAGAAAGAGTCCTTTATGTATTCCATTAGCGAATTGGATTTTGAGCGCCATGGCGCAGCCATTCTCGAAATATTTAATCATGCCATACTGCACACGACTGCGATTTACGAGTATTTACCTTGGCAGCCGCACGATATTAAAAATTGGTTTGCGCAGAAAGAAGGAGCAAATTTTCCGGTAATCGGCATTCTTAATGAATCAACTGAGCTAATGGGTTTTGCATCTTATGGCCGCTTTAGAGAGCGGGCGGCATACCAGTTTACGGTAGAACATTCGGTCTATGTGCATCCCGATCACCAGGGAAAAGGGATAGGCAAACAACTGTTAGGAGAAGTGATTGCATTGGCCGGAAAGAACGGCATTCATGCGGTGATTGGTGGTATCGATGCCAGTAATCAAGTCAGTATTGCACTGCATGAGGCATTGGGATTTAGTCATGCGGGTACGATCAAAGAGGCGGCATACAAGTTTGATCGCTGGCTTGATTTGGCCTTTTATCAGCGACTACTCAATGGCCCTATAAATCCGGGCGAATCGGTACCCACCGCATAAAAACGCTAGAGCACATCCTCAAGCGTTTCGATCCAATCCTGTACCCGTTCGTCGGCATGTTCCCGCTCACGCTCGCTCAAGGTGGGCAGCAGATCATGCAGCAAGGCTTGCCACTGCTGGCGATTGTCGAGACGAAGTTGGCGGTAGTCGTCAGTCCACCAAATAGAGAAATCGCTTAGCCACGACGAAAGGCTTTCGCGATCACGCGCGAGTACAGCCAGTTCGAAACGCTCCTGCCACTGGGCATTATTACGTAATCGAATGGCGTATTCGTCGGGCAGCAATGCAATGTGCTCATCGAGTAGGGCGCTTTGTGAATCGGAGATGCGGCCAAACCAGTCGTCTAGTTTTTCTGCGCGATTCTCTCGTTTTGCGGCATCGCTCTCAAGATGTTCAAACCAGTCGTCCTGTTTGCCCTCTGAATAGCGCTGGTAATGCTGCAGATTTTCCTCATCGAGACGCATAAACAGATCCAGGAGATAGGGTTTAGCCGTTGTCATAAACGCAGCGATAAAGGCATGTGCCTGTTCGTCAAAAAACTGCAGCGCGGCTTGTCGGTCTTCACTCTGCCACAAGGTCCTAAGCTTGTTGAGATCTGTAATCAGGTCAGGAAAACCCCGCGCAATAAACCAGCGTTGCATTGCCTTGGCGCCGTCTTCAACAATCAAGGCCTGTTCATCGTTGAGTTCGTACATGGTGTCGAACTGCCACTTGGTTAGCCACGGCAGGCGTTCGAATAAAAATCCAAAGGTACTACATGCACTTAAGGGCAAAAGCAGTACAATGATGACGACGTGCTTGCGTATCATGCCCGGATTCTCCCAACTTTCGGTGTTGCAAGGATCAAACTCTTACAACAATATATACGGTGATTATGACTGCCAAGGTAACACAGTCACCCCCTATGCGAATACTTGTCAGCGCCTGTTTACTCGGCCAAAAGGTTCGTTATGATGGCGGGCATCAGGCCCAATCAAGCGCCATTCTGCAGCGCTGGCTGGCCGAAAAGCGTGTTGTACCCGTGTGCCCCGAAGTGTTGGGCGGACTGCCCGTACCCAGGCCCCCTGCCGAAATTGCGCAAGGCGCTGGCGGGCGTTCGGTGTTAAACGGCGACGCGACAGTCATCACCGCAAACAATGACGATGTGACAGCGGCTTTTGTGGCGGGGGCCCGAGCTGCGCTGCACATGGCAAAAGAGCAGGGTGCCGTCATAGCCGTGCTAAAAGAAGGTAGTCCATCCTGTGGAAGTTACCGCACTTATGATGGTAGTTTTAGTGGTCGATCGATTTCGCAGTCAGGCGTAAGCGCAGCCCTGTTAGAACAGCATGATTTGCATGTTTTTAACGAGTTGCAATGGCAGGAAGCCGATGCGTTTTTGCTGAATTGTGAAAGCAAAGCGCAGGCATGCAGTAAACAATAACAAACGGGATATCGCAAAAAGGGGATGATACATGGACAGAAAATACTTATTAAGCGGAGTTGGGTATCTCTTATTGGGCTTATTACTGGGCATACACATGGCATCGTCTAAAGACCATGGTCAACTGGTGACGCATGCCCACATTATGCTGGTCGGATTTCTGTTGTCGGTGTTCTATGCCATCTGTCATCGGCTGTGGTGTGAGCCAGGTGCCTTTGGTCCTCGGAATATTCAGTTCATCTTACATCAGGCGGGTACGCTTGGTCTGATTGTTTGTCTGTTTTTGCTTTATGGGGGCATGGTCTCCGGAGAGATGCTTGGACCTATTTTAGGGGTGTCTTCCATCACAGTGTTTATTGCTGCCGTTATGATGAAAATTGATCTGGTGAAATCGTTTAAGTCAGCGCGGATTTGAGGGCGCCTATCGGGGCAAGGATGCACTGGTTACCAATGATATCGGCAGAGATCTTGCACAGCACCACTTTTGGAAGCGGTGTGGAATATATTCCTTTCATCAGCCCCTGGTAAACCTGTCCACCATCGGATCAATCAAGGCTGTATTGTGGGCTTGGATAGCCTGCTTTTACCCTATAGCGTATTCCAAGGTGCATCACTTTAGCTCAAGCCTGAGCGTTCCTCCTGCTTGAAGTACTTACTCGTCAAAACCTGAGTTCACTTCTATACTCGCTGCAAGGTGTCACTTCGCGGGGGCAGTTATGTTTAGGCGTTATGGTGACAAAGGGGTTGTTGGTTGTCGTCTCGAGCCCAATCATTCGCTTACCTGGACGCAGGCGAAATGGATATGGACAGGATTGGCAACAATCACTTTGCTGATAGCTGTATTCTGGGCAGTGCAGGGCGCGTGGTTGATCGTCCCGTTCGCCGGTTTTGAACTGGCGCTGGTGTGGTGGTTGATGCGGCATGTATGTGCCCGCACGTATCGACAGGAAGTGCTGGAGATCGACGAGGAGCATATCCGTCTGGAATGGGGGCATCATCGTCCCGAGGGTCATTGGCAGGGATCTCGGCAACACACCACTCTGGATTACTGGCACCCTGAACATTCCTGGTCGCCACCTTTACTGTACTTGCGAGAGCATAATGAGCGCCTTCCTTTGGCCTGTGATTGTCCCAAGGCAGATCGCGAAAAGTTGCTGGGTCTATGGAAAGAGCTGGCTCTGCCGGTTTCCTACCACGGAGAAACTCGGGTAACGGCCCATCAGGGCTTTGATAAAGTGGATTAGCTTTTTTGGATATACCTGTTTTCTTAAATGCACTGACAGCTTTGTTTGTGATTATTGATCCAATCGGTACCTCATTAATCTTCCAGGCGCTAATGCCGGATGGGAGTATGCGTGCGCGTGCCTTTATTGCATTTAAGGCCTGTGTGATTTCTGCTGCCTTGCTGGTGCTTTTCGGAAACTATGGAGAAGGCTTGCTGGCCAGCCTGGGTATCAGCATTCATGCGCTGCGCATTTCCGGTGGCCTCTTATTGTTCTACACCGCGTTTAATATGGTGACGCGAGATCTGCGTTTTCAGCGCATTGACGGTGATGGTGATATTTCGGTATTTCCTTTATCTATACCCTTGCTGGCCGGCCCGGGGTCTTTAACCGTTTCCATTTTGCTTTTTTCTAATGCGCCCGCGACGGGGGAGCAGTTGGCGGTATTTTTTGCGGTTGTCGCAATCTGTTTGATGAGCTTTGTTTTGTTTACCCTGTCTCGCTATGTCAAAAAAATCATTGGGCGCATAGGAGATGAAATTCTCAGGCGCTTTTTGGGCGTGTTGCTCGCTGCGCTGGCGATTCAGTTTATCGTTGATGGCGTGTCGGGTTTGTCAGCTTTGGCGGTGTAAAAGGGTTGCGCCAACAGATCGACAAAGCGACGAGTACGATCACGCGGGAATTCCTTCAGGCCGATTTCCATGGCAAGGTGGCCCGCTTCGGGCTGTGCGCGATAAGTTCCCAGTAGACGGTCCCACCAGGGGAAGTTAAAGCCAAAGTTACTGTCAGTTTCTTGGGGTAGAACGGAGTGATGCACGCGATGCATATCGGGGGTGACGACGGCCAGACGCAGCCAGCGATCAATCTGCGTCGAGAGGCGCACATTGCCATGATTAAACAGGGCTGAGGCATTCAGCAATACCTCAAAAACGATCACCACCCATACTGGCGCTCCCAGGGCCAATACCACAGCGAACTTGATGAGCATCGACAGAACAATTTCGATAGGATGAAATCGCAGTGCGGTTGTGGTGTCGAAATCAGCATCGCTATGATGCAGACGGTGCAGCCGCCAGAGAACAGGCACAGCATGGAATGCACGGTGCTGTAGATAAATGGCCAGATCAAGCAGAAGCAGGGTGAACAGGCCTGCTCCCATACCTCGCCAACCCAGGGTATTCAGCAAGCCCCATTGTTGTTCCTGAGCCAGCATCGCCGCCTTTACCGCAGCTACTCCCGGAAGCAAGCGTAATATGAGAGTGTTAACTGCAGTGAGTGCGATATGTTGACCTCGGCGGCGCCAGCGCGTTTTGGTGCCGGGGTCGCTTCGCTTTGGAGAGAGCCATTCCCAAACCAGCATTGCGCTCAGTACACCGATAAAACACCCAAGGCGTACCCATGCTTCGTATTCGTTAATCGCGTTCATGGCTTTATTAAACGAATACCTCGGATATTTGGCAAGTCAGCAATGTATCGAAGGTTCTTTTTGCGCGTTTTGCTGGCAATAATTATGCTTTCATGGAAAGCCTAAATTGTCCGATGGTTTGGGCAAAGCGGAAGTTACAAAACATACTGTCCACACGGCGAATGTCGTCATTCGCTCAGTTCCGCTTTGCCCAAAAGCCCAGACATCATCACCGTCTCAAATAGCCGCTAAAAAATAAAAGAAACCAAAGTTGTAGAAAATATGCAGAGCCGCCGCGGGCCAAACACGTCCGGTTCGGTCTCTGAGCCAGCCAAACACCAGTGAAGGAAAGAATGTCGCTAAGCTCCACAGAGCGGCATGTTGGAACAGGTGAAGCAAAGAAAAGAGTATGCTGGTCAGCAGATTGGCTAATGAAAGCTGCTGGCCTATATAAGTTTTGGAGGTTCTTTGGCGTAAATAAGGCTGTACTACGCCCCTGAAAAAATACTCCTCAATCAACGGTACCAGCACGACCAGAACCACAAACTTCCACGGGTGCTCGAAAGGCCGGCTCACATTGAAAACGGGGTTCCAATACAGATAAGCGCCAAGCCAGAACGCAGGCGCTGCCAGAATGGCAGCGCCCAGTAGGTAACGATCCTTGCTAGTCAATTTAAGCCGCAGATTTATTTTGGAATCGCCGACGAAGGATCTGTCCCCCTGCTACCAGGAGCATTAGCAGTAAGAGCGGGTCAAACTCTGCGTTCGGGTTGATGGCGCAACCGCCGCCACCACCTCCACCGCTTGCGGGTTCTGGGGTAGGAGCGGATACCGCGCCGGGATCTACCACGGACCCATTTGCTTCGTTATCAGCGTCGTTGGCGCCACCGTCTTCAATCAGCATCATCAGGCAGTAGTGGCCTGCAGTGAGTCCTGCTTCGTATGCGTCATCGCCAGGTGCAGGGCATACGCCGGGTTGTCCTGCGGCCGAATACAGTTGATTGTTGGCATCTTCAACAAAATCCTGCCAACCGAAGTCGGGGTGCAGCTTGCGATACCGGGCATTAGCCGGGATGGCCTCTTCAAGCGGTATCACCAGCATAACGCTTTCTCCCGTAGCGACATCGCGTATTTCAAAGTCGTACAAACCACCGCTGCGTGTGTAACCTGCGTCTTCGCCATATTGTGCAAACAGCTCGCTGTTGCTCCATACGGATTCGCTGACTTGTGCGCCACCTGTGGCATCCTGCATGGCGAGCGTCCCGAGCGAAAGTGCTGGGCCGTGCTCTACTTGCATGAGGTAGGTGTTGCTATCCGCCAGCCCGGTTTTCTGTGGCAGCCAGGTAGCACCCTCGAAGCGATCAAGGTAGTCGGCGATACCGTCTGCATCACTATCCTGATGACCTTCGAATGCATCACTGATGCCATCGCCATCGGAATCTGCACTGGCGGATAAAGTCGGATAACCGCTTACCACTCTCAGGTTGAACGTTCTGGATACGGTTTCGCTGGGTATGCCATCGTCCGTCACGCTGACTGCGATGACGTAGATGCCGTTGTCCAGATTCGCCGGATCAAACGTGAGCGTTGTGAGTTCGCTATCGTTATCGGCCAAACGGTTATCGGTCGCGCTCCAGTCGATTGTATGTGCGTCGTCAGCGTTGGCATCGGTGACGGTAGCGGATAGTGTGACCAGACCATTGGTTGCACTGACTGTGGTGACTGCCTGGCCACTTTGCTCTGCGCTTAGCGCAACCTGTGGCGCAATATTACGCTCACTAATGCTTACCTGATGCTGGGTATTCTGCCCCAGTGCTGCGTTGACGGGATTGCTCAGGGTAAGCACTAACTGCTCTTCGAATTCGGCAATCTGGTCATCGATGATATCCAGAACCAGTGCGGCTTCGAGACCCTCTTCAATGATGATTGTGCCTGTGAGTTCTGACGAGTCTTCGGTGACATTAGACGCGCTGGAAAGCCCATAATCACTGCTATCAACGGTGCCATCAATGCTGTAAGACACGTACGCGGGATAAGAAGGCGCCTCGCCAGATAGGCGCACGTTAATGCTCACCTGATTGTCTTCGCCACTGACTTGTGACCTGCTGAGCAGCACCTGCGGATTGATATTCACCGTTTGCGTGGCAAGGGTACGGTTGCCCGCAGTATCTTCCGCTAACCAGCTAATGAGGTGACGACCGGGCGGCAGATGGGGGCTACCCTGATTCACCACGGCCACCTGACCGTCGACATTGTCGCTCGCGCTGATGTTGCTGTTCGGTACTGCCGTAAGCGGCCCCAGAGCATCGAGGGTGATACTTGTGGTCAGGCTGATCACGGGTGGGGTCGTATCGTTGGCACTGAGGTATTCATTGAGATTACTCACGCCATCGTTGTCAGCATCCTGGTCGGCATCTGCGGCGTTGTTTGGATTGAGCCCCTGATCCACTTCCCAGCCATCGGGCATGCCATCGGTGTCGCTGTCGGCCTCATTGATCTCGGTTTGTGCCGCATATTCTTCCAGATTCGTTAAACCATCGTTATCGAAATCTTCAGAGGCGTCTTCGGCAGATTGCGGGTTGA
>JBFHVM010000049.1:0-14161 GCA_041589495.1 Oleiphilaceae bacterium
AGCAGATTAAGGCCGATCTGGGCATTGCCGATGCCGATCTGGTGCTGCGCGACCTCGCCCATACACTGGAAGAAAACACCAAGCAGGACTGGACACTGGCTCGCCTCAGCGACGACGTATTTGGCATTATTGCCGAGGCCAATAACGGTGATGAAGCAGTAGAACTGGGTGAAAAATATCGCAGCAAAATTGAGGATCACCTGTTTGAAGTGGAAGGCCGCACCTTGCAGGTCACACTGAGCATTGGCGCCACCCTCATCACCGATAACGCGCCCAACATCAAAGATATTCTGGGGCGTGCGCAAATCGCAGCGGAAGACGTGCGCACAATCGAAGGTCACGAAAAAGGCAACGGGGTGCAGCTGTACCGTCCGAAGAAAGACAGCCCGCTCGAAGATCATGATCTTGCAACACAAATGATCGACGAGGCGCTTGAAAAGGATCAGTTCAAACTACTGTTTCAGCCGATAATTGCTTTGCGCGGCGACAGCGAAGAACACTACGAAGCCTTTGTGCGCATGATCGATGAAAAAGGCGAAGAAGTCTCACCCTACGATTTCCTGCCACCGAGTGGCCCCAGCAACATGGCCAGCAAAATCGACAAATGGGTCATTCTGCAAACCATTAAGCACCTGAGCGAGCATCGCTCTCAGGGTCACGATACCAAGCTGTTTATTAATCTAACTGCCGAAAGCATACAAGATAACGATTTCAGCGCCTGGCTGAATGTGGCCCTCAAAGCTGCGCGTTTGCCGGGCGACTCATTGATCTTCCAGATTTCGGAATCCAATGCCATCACCTACCTCAAACAGGCGAAAGAGTTCTCCAAAGGCATTAAGACCCTACATTGCAAGCTGTCGGTCAATCAGTTTGGCCTGGCACTCAACCCCTTCAATCTGCTGAAGCATCTCGATCCCGAGTACATCAAGCTGGAAGGAAGCTTTACGCAGGATATGCAAAAGGGTGACGAGGCGAGAGAGAGCGCCAAGGAAATGATTCAAAACCTGCAGGCGATGAAAAAACTCACCATTGTACCTCTGGTAGAGAGTGCTGCTCTCCTGTCCACGCTATGGCAGGCGGGCGTGAATTATATCCAGGGCTACTATCTGCAAGCCCCAACTTCCGAGATGAACTACGACTTTAGTGAAGAGTAAGCACCCCGGTTAAGCCCCTTTTACGCAGTCTACTTGCCTTTGGCCTCGTTCCATAGCTTATCCATGGTGTCGAGGCTCGACTCGGCCAGACTACTCCCCTGCTCAGCCAAACGCTGTTCAATGTAAGCAAAGCGCTCACTGAATTTACGATTGGCTGCACGGAGTGCTTCGTCTGGCGATACTTTAAGAAAACGCGCCAGATTCACACAACAGAACAACAGGTCGCCCATCTCGTCGACCAGCCGTTCATGTACTGCGGGATCTCGCAGGTTACCGTCGGCTGCAGCGACTTCCACTCGCAGTTCTTCGAGTTCTTCTTCAACCTTGGCAAATACCGGTGGTAGGTCAGGCCAGTCAAAGCCCTGTTGCGCGGCCCGCTTCTGAAGTTTTTCGGCCCGATTGAGCGCAGGTAGATTACGTGGCACATCAGCGAGAATACTGGTCGCCCCCCCATGCGCATCCTCGTGCTCAGCCTTGAGTTCGCGCTCTTGCTGTTTAATGCGCTCCCACTGCTGCTTAATTTCTTCGTCACTGAACTGTGTACCTGCCGGAAAGCTTGCTTGCAGGTTGCCGTCGGGAAACACATGCGGATGGCGGCGAACCAGTTTTTTCACCACATTATCGACCACACCATCCAGGTTAAAACTACCCTCTTCAGCGCCCAACTGGGAATAAAAAATCACCTGAAACAACAGATCACCCAGCTCATCCTTGATATCGTCTTTGTCATTACGCTCAATGGCATCCGCCACCTCATAGGCTTCTTCGAGGGTGTGGTGCACGATACTGGCGAAATCCTGCTTCAAATCCCAGGGACAGCCGGTCTGAGGGTCACGTAAGCGCTGCATGAGATAACGTAAATCATCAAGGGAATACACAGTTTGATCAGCCATTACGTTTGCGGCGCGCCTCAATCACGTTAGGGAGTTGTTTAATTTTGGCCAACACCTTGCCCAAATCATCCAGCGATGAAACTTCCATTACGATCGCCATGGTAGCGATGTTTTCCTGATCATCTGAGTGGGTATTGACACTGGTCAGGTTCACACGCTCATTGGCCAATACGGTGGTGATATCGCGCAACAGGCCTTCGCGGTCATAGGCCTGAATTTCGATGTTCACACTGTAAACGGCGTCGGGTGCCTGCCCCCAGGACACTTCAATGATACGATTGGGCTCCATATCCTCAAGCTGCAGTACGTTCATGCAATCCTGCCGATGGATAGAAACGCCGCGCCCCACGGTGATGTAGCCAACGATAGGATCGCCAGGTACGGGCTGGCAACAATGCGCAATATTGGTGAGCAAGCGCCCTACCCCCTTAATGCGTATATCATCATGCCCCTTTTCTGCCTGTTGTCGCTCTGCCTTGGGGGTACTCAAGCGTAGGTCTAGCTGCTGCTCTTTAGGCTGCAGGATTTTTTGGGCGATATGTGCAACGTGGGTAGGCTTAAGGTCTCCCGCACCAATGGCGGCAAACATATCGTCAGGCGTTTTGTAGTTGGTCTTCTCGGCCAGTTCCTTAAAGCCGATTTCTCCAATGGACAAACGACGAAACTCATCTTCAAGAATCGCGCGGCCATCGACAATATTCTGTTCACGGTCCTGCAGTTTAAACCAGTGGACCACCTTGGCGCGCGAACGGGAAGTTTGAATATAGCCCAAGCTCGGATTAAGCCAGTCACGACTGGGCGCCGGATTATTAGAGGTAAGAATTTGCACCTGCTCCCCGGTTCGCAGAGGGTAGGTAAGTGGCACGATTCGTCCGTTGACCTTGGCACCACGGCAGGCATGCCCTACTTCGGTATGCACCCGGTAGGCAAAATCGACGGGGGTAGCCCCACTCGGCAGATCCACCACGTGACCATCGGGCGTGAATACATAAATGCGGTCGGCGCCCACATCGGCACTCAGCTGACGCGCAATCTCCGAGACATCACCTACTTCTTCCTGCCATTCAAGCACCTGGCGCAGCCAGTTGATCTTTTCTTCATAGCTGCTGGAGCGGGACTTCACATCGGTGCCCTTATAACGCCAATGTGCGCAAACACCCAGTTCGGCCTCTTCGTGCATGTCGAAGGTACGAATCTGTACTTCCATCACCTTGCCTTCGGGGCCTATCACTGCTGTATGAAGAGAGCGATAACCATTTTCTTTGGGGTTGGCAATGTAGTCATCAAACTCATAAGGAATATGACGCCAGAGGCCATGCACAACGCCCAGCGCCGCGTAACAATCCGGAATATCGGGCACCAGAACACGAAACGCACGAATGTCGTAAATCTCTGAAAAATCGAGATTTTTACGCCGCATTTTGCGCCAGATGCTGTAAATATGCTTACTGCGCCCTACCACCTCAGCCTGAATGTGGGCATTCTCGAGTTCGAGTTTAATTTTATCGGTCACTCGATGGATAAATTCATCGCGATCGACGCGTCGCTCATCGAGAAGTTTGGCTATTTTTTTATAGGCCGAGCTATGCAAATAACGGAAGGACAGGTCTTCAAGTTCCCACTTGATATAACCGATACCCAAGCGATGCGCGAGCGGAGCATAAATATCAAAGACTTCTTGCGCCACCCGGCGACGCTTCTCGGGCTTGGCATTTTTAACTGCCCGAATGGCACAGGTCCGCTCAGCAAGCTTGATCAGCACAACGCGCACATCGTCAATCATAGTGACGAGCATTTTGCGCACATTATCGATCTGTCCCTGCGTCTGGCCCAATACAGTGCCCTTGAAGGGCCGGTGTGTCGCGGAAATTGCCGCCATCCGGGCAACACCTTCGATCAGATGGGCCACCTCATCGCCAAAGTCCTTGCGAATACGTTCGAGTTCAACTTTACCTTCACGCACGCCACGGTAGAGAATCGCCGCTACAATGGCCGACTGATCCAGATCCAGCTCAATTAGAATCTGGGCCATTTCGAGACCGATTTTAAAACTGCTATGTTCTTTCGCCCACACCCGATCCTCAGCAACCGCCTGGGCTTCGACTTCCATGCTGGTATGACAGGCACGGCGAATCTCTTCCAGATCCTCCAGCTGCGTCGTCTGGGCAACATTTTGCAGCCAGCGCTCAATGCCCTCTTTGCCATCTGCGTTGGCAATGTAGTCTTCGCGAACCTTCACCATGTCAAACTAACCTGTTTGCGACAGGTTTACTCCATTGTTGCAGCGATTATTGTGCCTCGAATAAGGCGATCGATTCCACGTGTGCCGTATGCGGAAACATATCCATCACACCTGCCTTTACGAGGCGATAGCCCTTTTCGACCATGACGCCAGCATCCCGCGCCAACGTTGCCGGGTTACAGGATACATAAACGATGCGCTTGGCTCCAAATGCGGTCAAATAATTCACCACATCCAGCGCACCCGAGCGAGGCGGATCGATTAGAATTTTATCAAAGCCCTCTTTCGCCCAAGCCTCCTGCGTAAAATCACTCTGCAGGTTGGCGCCATAAAACTCCACATTCTCCAAACCATTGAGGTCGGCATTCTCCCGCCCGCGCACGACCATGGCATCATCGCCTTCAACACCAATAACGCGCCCCGCGCGCTTGGCGAGAGGAATAGTAAAGTTACCCAAACCACAGAACAGATCCAACACACGATCCCCCTCTTCCACGTTTAACCATTCAAGAGCTCGCGGCACCATCTTACGGTTAATTTCAGCATTCACCTGGGTAAAGTCCATGGGATGAAATGCCAGTTTCACCGCCTCTGCCGATGCACTCTCCGACACGGGCAACGTGTAGTACAAACGATCTTCGCCGCCTTCTGGCCAGATTTTGTGGACGGTGTCAGGCCCCTTTGGCTGCAGATAGATATCGAAAGCATTGGCCTCACCAAACGCTTTGAGCTTGCCTAGGTCGTCCTCGGTGAGAGGCTCCATATGACGCACGACCAGTGCGACATGATCATCGCCAATGGCGACTTCAAACTGCGGTAAAGCACGATACACACTCAAGTCCGCAACCAACTCGCGCAAGTCCATGAGTCGCGATCCCAGACGCTCATCCAGGATATAACAGGACGCCATATCGGCGATGAAAGCGCTACGTTTTTCACGAAAGCCCACCAACACTTCTTCTCGCTTACTCACATAGCGTACGCCGAGACGCGCCTTGCCACGATAGCCCTGAGTTGGCCCTCGCAATGGAGCCACCCATTCCTCTGGCTCGAGATTACCAAAATGGCGAAAGTGCTCAGCCAACACGCCCTGTTTGAAGGCGATCTGTGCTTCGGCATCCATATGCTGCATGCTGCAGCCACCGCAAATCTCGGCGTGTGGGCACGGCGGTTTAACACGTTCGGGCGCTGCTTCAAGTACTTCGACCGTTTTCAGTTCATCGAATTTGGCACGACGCTCCACATACTGCGCCATCACTTTCTCACCCGGTAGAGCCGCGTCCACGAATTGTGTTTTACCTTCATGTTTAGCAACTCCTCGCCCCTCGTGACTCAGACTTTCGATCTGACACACTATCGGTTCCTGGGGAAGTTTTTTCCTGCGTCTTCTAGCCATGCTTTACCTGTTTACTGCTTATGCTTTTTTACAACTGATGATGGGTACCATGGGCACCCAGGTTACGCGCGTTAGTTAAAGACGCCGGTGGAGAGATAACGGTCACCACGATCGCAAATAATGGCGACGATCACCGCATTTTCAAGCTCTTGTGACAAGCGCAAGGCCCCAGCGACTGAACCCCCAGACGATACACCACAGAAGATACCCTCTTTGGCCGCCAGCGCCTTCATGGTCGCTTCGGCCTCTTCCTGCCCCATATCGATGATGCGATCTACGCGAGAGGCATCAAAAATACTGGGCAGATAGGCCTCTGGCCAACGACGAATACCGGGTATGGAGGCGCCTTCCTTAGGCTGTAACCCAACAATCTGAATATCGGGATTTTGTTCCTTCAAATAGCGCGATGTCCCCATAATGGTTCCGGTGGTCCCCATAGAGCTGACAAAGTGGGTGATCTTACCCTCTGTTTGACGCCATATCTCGGGGCCGGTCCCCACATAGTGCGAGCGCGGGTTATCCTGATTACCAAACTGGTCCAACACAATGCCCTTACCCTCTGCCTCCATTTGCTTGGCCAGGTCTCGCGCGCCCTCCATACTTTGCTCTTTGGTCACATGGATCAATTCGGCACCATAGGCCGCCATCGATGCTTTGCGCTCGGTACTCATATTGTCAGGCATGATCAATATCATTTTGTAACCCTTGATCGCAGCAGCCATGGCCAGCGCAATGCCGGTATTGCCACTGGTCGCCTCAATCAGGGTATCGCCCGGCTTTATCAGACCTTTCGCTTCGGCTTGCTGAATCATGCTCATCGCTGGGCGGTCTTTTACCGAACCCGCCGGATTATTGCCTTCGAGTTTGACCAGAATGGTATTGCTGGTTTCCCCGGGTAAGCGTTGCAATCGTACCAGAGGCGTATTACCGACATAATCTTCGATCGTTGGAAACGTCATACCTATCCTTCGAATAACCGTTAATAACCACGTTTAGGGGCAGCGAGACGGGATTAGCCAGAGCCGAATCGTTGCAAGTTGCGCAATGATACACTGAGTCCTGCTTGATTACCTGATAAACTCTGTGTCATTACATTACCCAATAGCACGCAATTTCGGCACGACATGAAAGCTCTCGCGCTAAAACATCGCATCGCCCTCGCCTGCCTTGTCACTATGACCCTGATGTTGGCCTTTCTCTCCTGGCACGAAGTAAGAAAGTGGCAGCAGAATCAACACACCAGCCTTATGCAGCGCTTACATGATTTGAGCTATTCGGTGGCCTCACGTTTGAACAGCGCTCATAATGAAACCACCGCTTTGCAACAACATCTGGCCGCTTTACCACGGCATGAGCTGGTCAACGCCATTGCCTTGCTGGGTGCCTCCGGCGGTATGCAATACCATTACGGGCGCCCGTTTCAACTCAGCATGAACCCTAAACACTTTCCTCAGCAAGGCGCAACGCTGGTTTCGAGAGACGACTCCTTGCTCTATATCGTGTCTTTATCTTCACCCAACGCTTCCAATCAAAACACACAATCGCCCGACCAAGGCTGGCTGATTATCGACGTTGAGCAAACTTCGTCTTCAAGCCTATTGCGCGATGTATTGCTTTACTGGGTATTAGGCATGCTATTGACCTGGATACTCATTCGGTATCTTTATCGAGTAAGCCTGAACCCCATTCGTAGCCTGGGTACTCAGGCCAGCCTTCTCGCCGAAGGTGAACTGTCGACACGCATCCCCGAGCAGGACAGCCCCGAGTTTAATCGCCTCGCCAATCAGATTAATTTGCTTGCTCGCCAATTAAGCCTTATCCAACAAGACATGAGTAAGGAGATTCAGCAAACCACAGAAGATCTGCGCGAAACCCTCGAAACCATAGAAGTGCAGAACGTCGAGCTTGATTTGGCACGTAAGCAGGCCGTCACAGCCAACAGGGCGAAAACGGAGTTTTTGGCCAATATGAGCCATGAGATTCGCACCCCGCTCAATGGCATCATCGGTTTCACCAACCTGCTGTTAAAAAGCCCACTCGATCACCGCCAGCGTGATCACTTGCAAACCATACGCAAATCCTCAGAAATTCTGCTGTTGATCATTAATGACATACTTGATTTTTCCAAAATAGAGGCCGGCAAGCTGCTGCTCGATTCCAACGTCATTGACTTCAGAGAGTTAATCGAAGACGTTGTCAGCATGCTGGCTCCAGCAGCCCACAGCAAGAGCCTCGAACTGACCTACCTGCATTATCAGGACGTACCGTCACATATTATCGGCGACTCGCTCCGCATCAAGCAGGTGGTGACCAACCTGTTGAACAACGCCATCAAATTCACCCAAACCGGTGAGGTGGTTGTACGTGTCATGCTCGAAGAACACCCTAACGAGGCAAACAAAACCTGCATCAAAGTATCGGTCAGCGACACTGGCGTAGGCTTATCAAGAGCGCAGCAACACAGTATCTTTAATGCCTTTTCTCAAGCCGACGCATCCACGGCCCGTAATTTTGGCGGGACCGGGCTGGGGCTCGCCATCTCCAAAAAGCTGATCGAACAAATGAATGGCGATATCGGCTTTGAGAGCGAGCTAGGAAAAGGCTCTACGTTCTGGTTTATGGTACCAATCGTGCACCCCGCGCAGGGAGCATTCAAGCCACCGGAAGCCCCCTCATTGGAGGGTAAAAATGTGCTGTGTTTTGAGCCCAACAACAACTCCCGTCTGGCTCTGGAGCACCTGCTGGTAACAGTGAACGCCAGACCCCGCTTTTTCGATTCGCTCGAATCACTGGGCCGGCATGTTTCCTCAGAACAACCAACTCCCTCCAACACACTTATTCTGATTGGCCTGGACACCATGACCTTGCGCCAGAGCGCGACCAATCAAACACTGCAACACTTGGGCAAACAGGATTATTGCACGGTACTGATAACCCCAACCCTCGAAGAACACCACGTGGATATACTGGCAGAAGTACATGCCCATCTTGTAAAACCGCTGACGCGCCCACGCTTCTTTCATACCCTTTCCGAATTGCTCGCCGGTCGCCGCCCAAGCTTGATCCCTCCCGAAAAAAACATGGTAAAGCGCATTGAGCTCGATAAAAATGCCCCCAACATTCTGGTGGTGGATGACAATGATATAAACCTGCGCCTGGTTGCTGCGCTACTCGAAGAGTTGGGCTTGCAATATGAGCTGGCGCAGGATGGTTTTCAGGCTCTCAAATACTGCCGGGAACAGCGTTACGCACTCATCCTCATGGATATTCAAATGCCAGGCATGGACGGCAGCCTGACCATGCAAAAGATTCGTCAAATCGATGACTTTTACGAACAGGTAACCATCATCGCGGTCACCGCCTATGCACAAGCTGAAGAACATGCCCGCTATCTGCAACTGGGCTTTCAAGGGCTGCTAACCAAACCCATCGATGAAAACAAAATCACCCGCTACATCAACAAATGGCTACCGGAACAGACGACAGCAGACACATCGCGGACCAATACCTCCTCCCCCACAAAACCCGAAACCGCCTCTGAGCCCGTTGATATTGAAGAGAGCGCTCACCTGAGTAATGGAAATCGTGCTCTGGCACTTGAAATGCTCGACGCTTTTCTTCGCTCCTTACCTGATACCAAACACGAGCTGCAAAAACTCTGGACCGAACAGAACCTTTCAGAGCTGGAACGCGCCACCCACAAACTGCATGGCAGCTGCCAATACTGTGGCGTGCCACGGATTCGTCAAACCGCTAAAGCGCTTGAGCGGGCATTAAAAAACAGCAACGCCAACGAAACACTTATACAGCAACTACTGCATGCAATCGAAGAGGCTGTCGTCTGGCACAAAAGCCAGAATGACCTGTCAAAAGAAAGAGATGCCGAAGCCCAGTTCACAAATTCGCGGGCTTAGTCTTCTCGGTGACTCCTTAATCCTTTACATTTAGGCGGCTAAATCTGCCCAACTTTGCGCACGGAAATGCGCGCAACAGACTGACCAAAGAGAATACGCTTCATGTTGAACAGCAGGCCATGCAAGACAACGACCGTTGTGCTCCTATCCCTACTCACCCTGGTACTGGGAGCCTGTGGGACGGGTACAACAGGTGGCGGACAACCCAGTGGCACGGGGAATAACGGGGGTGGCAGAGACCTCGTTGATCCAGCTGAAAAAATCGCCATCCAGATTGAAGCCACGGACGAAATGCTGGTGAGTTGGCAAAGTGAACTTTACAATCTGCTTACGCCCTCGTCCGCGTTTGCACTGAGTGGTCTTGAGATACGCAATAATCTCCGAACCAGCGCCATTACGGTCGTTGAGTTAGGCCCCGGCCCGGATCTGGAGCAACTATCGAGCAGAATTGACATCGAGTACGAAGTGGTTGAACCCTTCAATAAGGATGGCTTTGAAATCTGGTTTAAAGATCCCATTATCGAGAAACCCAACCTGGCCATTAAAGTGGAACTCACTGCGGACCAGATCCTCTATGCTCCACTCTACAGTATTGCGACCAATGCAAACCCTGTCATCATCAATGCGGGCTCAACCTTTGTGCTCAAAAAGCTGTTTGAGCGAGTGACCACCGTTGCTGCATGGGAACAGCTCACCCAGTGCAACGACCCGGACAATTGCCTCAATCAGACTGAAACCAAGGCAACGCTTGTGCGACGGGCGGCAGAAGCCATTCAGGACTACGACCTGGAATTCCGTAGCGATCAGGATCTCGACAGCGCACTAACCGCTCTGGAAAACGAAGCCGCTCTTAATGCCCATATCGAAACCCTGGTAACCAGCATCACCGAGACGGCTTCACCTATCGCTTCCGGCACAAGACGTGCGGTACAAATCGATGCAGGCGCCATCAGAAATCGACTCAATTATAACGTCGACCATAATGCCGTTTGGCTGGGCTTTCAAATGAACGATTATCGCCCCTCACCAGTGAACAATAGCGATGAGGTGATGCTCGCAACGGCAAGTTCAAAAATCGCCCTCGAAAGCGAAACCGGCAAAAATCATCCTGAATATCCGACATTCAATATCAACAGCAGCCTGCTTGATCTGCGTCGTGAATCGCTTACCGCAGAGATTCCGATAGAGCGCAGCTCGCTGCTGTTACGCCCGACCAGTAACCCTAATTTCACAGCACAGGACGAATTAACCTCCTATGGTCTGGTTTCCTCCGACACCTTTCTCAGCACCAAGGGCTTTGAGTTAAACTTCCGCGATCGCTGGCAGGACATTGCAGATTCACGGGATGAAGCCTGGGAAATAAATCCACGCTTCGCCTACCTGTACCGGGCCAACGATTTCATCCCGGATACCAACCCCGACAATACCAGCCAGGAGCAAAACAGAGAGTATGACGCCTCACCAACCTGGCTGATGACAGCAAGCGTGCATACGGGAGGCCGTTTTGACAGCGAATCGACCACCGGTATCTTTGAACGTGGCACCAAACAGGAAGCACTCAATCAGTTCAGTTGGGAAGTGCATGGCCAGCAAACCACCGAAAGCTTTTCGCGCAGCGAGATCAATGGGCGCGAGTATGGTGTTGTTGGTTACGGTATGAAACTGAGCAACAGCGGAAAATTACTCGAGCTATTCGCCGAGACCTATGAGTGGGAAGCCATCAGCAACGACTTTGTCGAGTCCTCTCCAACTACCTACACCTTGTCTCGACAGGGTACCAATGGAGTGAATCCGGTGTCAGCAAGCAGCACCATAAGCATTGGCACTCGTGACTTTTATCTGGTGGAAACCGAAAGTGACCTGACACCAAGCGGACAGATACAAGGTTGGTTGGGCCTGGATGCAGGCAACCTTACCCGCGGTCACAGCTCCGAAGATGGTCGCCACCTCGCGTTTACAAGCAGAGACTCGCGTCGTGGCCATAGCATCATTCTGGCGACAGAGAAACGCCCCCTTGGCGCACAACCTATTTTCTCGGGAGAGGTGTATCGTCTGCAGGGTAATACCATTGGCATCAACTCGGATTACAATTTTGCGGCCAATTTGAACGAGTCTTTTCTAACCATAAATGACCGTAACAGTGGTGATCCCAGTGCCGTGGATTGTCGTGCTGTGCTGGACCTGGGCGCCCTGATACTACGGCATGACGTGACCGAAAACAGATTGGAAGCCCTGAGTTCGTGGGAGCCTCAAAATGGCGCGAGTCCCGGCCCCTTCAATAGCAATCGCTGCACGCTTGAGGGCGGCAAGATCTCCATGGAATTTGAGGTGTACGACAATACACTCCTGCTTGAAGGCTTCGTAAGCACGCAGGGCGACGGCGCTTCCAATGACGCAACGCCTGGCCGTGTCATCAATATGATTTGGGTCCACAACGATAATCTGGGCCTGGTTTTCGCCAACTTGCATCAGGATTTGAGCCCTACCTTTGAAAATTAAACGCAACAAAGAACAAGTCAGCAGTTTTCGCCTGCTGAAGAAAATTCGCACTTACATAGGTGAAATCAGCTTTGAACTGCTGTTTCGCGTACTCAGCCTGTACAACACGCTCAGAGCTCCGGAAACCCCTTTGTGGTGCCGAGGTGTCATTCTGGGCAGTTTGGGCTATTTCCTCAGCACGATCGATGGTATTCCGGATTTCACACCGGTGCTCGGTTTCTCGGACGACATGACCGTTCTGGCAGCTGCAATCGCGACGGTGGGCCATCACATCACACCCGAAATAAAGCGCCAATCCAGGCAACAAGCGCTCAAAATTTCAAGGCGTTTTTCGAGCAACCATGATATTCCGGCCAACTAGGCTTACAGCTGTATGCCTGTTAATTGAAAGGCCGACGGGCTGTAGATAGACTGGGCTCAAAAATACAAAAGGGCCGTCACATGCTTCACTTTTTGCCTAATCCAATCAAAGGTAGCGTTGTTTTTTTCCTCATCGTTCTAAACACCCTGTTCTGGACCCCTTTACTCGTGTCTGCGGGCATATTAAAGGCTCTTTTACCCATCCGCCCACTTAGCCTTTTGCTTACCAGGCTAGCCATTGGCATTGCCACTGCCTGGGTAAGTTTTAACAGTATTATCTTTGAGCTTTTTCACCGCATCGAATGGAAAGTCGAAGGCGCAGACCAGCTTGAGAAAGATCAATGGTACCTGGTGAATTGTAATCACCAAAGCTGGGCCGACATACTGATTGTTCAGAAAATCCTCAACCGCCGCATACCGATGCTCAAGTTTTTCTTAAAGCAGGAGTTAATTTGGGTGCCATTTATCGGTTTATGCTGGTGGGCTCTCGACTTCCCATTCATGAAACGCTTCAGTGCGGAGCAGATTCGCAAAAATCCCGAACTTGCCGGCAAAGACCTCGAGACAACACGAAAAGCCTGCGAAAAGTTTAAACACACGCCGGTTTCTGTGTTTAATTTTTTAGAGGGAACACGGTTTACCCCAGCCAAACACGCCAGGCAAAACTCTCCTTTTAAGCATTTGCTCAAGCCCAAAGCAGGCGGCGCAGCTTTTGTGCTGGGCAGCATGGGTGAACAGATGCATACCATGCTGGACATTTCCATCGTTTACCCTTCAGAGGCGAAAGAGATGTGGGACCTGTGCTGCGGTAGCATCGACCGGGTACTGGTCAAGATAGACAAAATAGAAATCCCTAAGGAGTTTCTGGGTAAAGACTACGCCCAGGACGACCAGTTTAAAACCGAGTTCCAGGAGTGGATTAACAACTTATGGGTGCGCAAGGATGCTTTACTGGAAGAGATGAAAAAAGACGGTTAGAGGGCGGCGCACAGTAAATTTGAGCTTGCGACACGGCAGATACCTGAACACGCGCAGTGTAACCTTACACGACGCTTCTCCCCCACCACCAACTCTCAGGCAATAAAAAACGCTCCATTAGGAGCGTTTTTTTAACACCGGAGAAATTATCTACGACCAGCGCGACGCAGTGCCGCAGGGGTAAAGTCCTTACTCTTATAGGTTCGATCAAACTTGTAACGCAGGGCCTCTTCGTTTGCCAGGCCCGCAGAAATATAACGACCAGACAACAAATCGTGCACCGACTCTACTGTGGTAAAGGTTACACCAATATCATAGAAGAACTTGTTGTGCGCTTCAGCATGACGCCACATCTCGCCTCGACCGTCATAATGGTCGGCAACCAGAATCGCCCAGCTATCCTCATCCACGTAGAGCACGCGTTTGGAATAGATGTGACGCTGACCCGACTTCAAAGTCGCTTCGACTTTCCACACACGGTGCAGTTCGTAACGCGTATAGTCGGCATTGATATGGCCAGGTTTCACCAGCTCATCATAGGTTAGAGACTTGTCGTCCAGTTTGTAGGAGTTATACGGTACGTATAGCTCCTGCTTGCCAACCAGTTTCCAGTCGTAGCGGTCTGGTGCGCCGTTGTACATATCAAAGTTATCCGATGTACGCAGACCATCGGATGCTGTACCCGGACCATCGTAACCCACCTGTGGCGCACGACGCACACGACG
>JBFHVM010000050.1:0-14155 GCA_041589495.1 Oleiphilaceae bacterium
ACCACGCAGATGGTTGCGGTAAGGCTCCATCTGCTCGGTGGACACGCGCTGAATTTCGACCAGCTCGTGATTGTATTTGTCTACAAAGGTGTTGTCCTGATCCAGCACGTAAGCAAAGCCGCCGGTCATACCCGCACCAAAGTTATAGCCGGTATCACCCAGCACGGTAATCAAACCGCCAGTCATATACTCACAGCAGTGATCGCCCGCGCCTTCCACTACTGCCATGGCTCCGGAGTTCCGCACACCGAAGCGCTCACCGGCCGTACCGGCAGCAAACAGCTTGCCGCCCGTGGCACCGTAAAGACAGGTGTTACCCACAATGGAAGTTTCCTGAGTCTTGAATACGCTGCCACGCGGTGGACGCACCACCAGACGGCCGCCGGTCATACCCTTACCCACGTAGTCGTTGGCGTCGCCTTCGAGATCCATATTAAGACCACCGGCATTCCACACACCAAAGCTCTGACCTGCAGTACCGGTCAGTTTCAGCTGAATGGGCGCTTCGGCCATGCCCTGGTTGCCGTGACGTTTGGCGATTTCGCCTGAAAGACGCGCACCGATGGAGCGATCGCAGTTAGTCACTTTATAGGTAAACTCACCGCCCGCTTTGTTTTCGATCGCAGACAAGGTGTCTTCGACCATGCGTTCGGCCAAAGTGGCTTTGTCGTAAGGCTCATTACGCGCCACTTCACAGGTATGCGGTTTCTCGGCAGGCACACCGCCGTCAGACAGAATCGGACTTAGATCCAATTGCTTCTGTTTTGAGGTCACGCCAGGCAGGGCTTCGAGCAAGTCAGTTCTACCAACCAGCTCTTCCAGACTTCGCACACCCAGCTTAGCCATCCACTCACGGGTTTCTTCGGCAACGAAGCGGAAGAAGTTCATCGCCATCTCGACCGTGCCAATAAAGTGCTCGTCACGCAGACGATCATTTTGGGTCGCAACACCCGTGGCACAGTTATTCAGGTGACAGATACGCAGGTATTTACAACCCAGCGCCACCATGGGCGTGGTACCAAAGCCAAAGCTTTCGGCACCCAGAATAGCGGCCTTAACCACATCCAGACCGGTCTTGAGACCACCGTCCGTTTGCAGACGTACTTTGCCTCGCAGATCGTTACCACGCAGAGTCTGGTGCGCTTCACTCAGACCCAGCTCCCAAGGGGAACCGGCATAGCGAATGGATGTCAGCGGGCTGGCTGCCGTTCCACCGTCGTAACCAGAAATGGTGATCAGATCAGCATAGGCCTTGGCCACCCCTGCTGCGATGGTGCCAACACCCGGCTCGGATACCAGTTTGACTGAGACCAGTGCGTCAGGATTCACCTGCTTGAGATCGAAAATCAGCTGCGCCAAATCTTCGATGGAATAAATATCATGGTGCGGCGGTGGCGAAATCAATGTCACACCAGGCACCGAGAAACGCAGGCGAGCGATCAGGTCGTTCACCTTACCACCAGGCAGCTGACCACCCTCACCGGGCTTGGCACCCTGTGCCACTTTGATCTGAATGACTTCAGCACTGCTCAGGTAGTGCGGCGTCACACCGAAACGACCGGAAGCAACCTGCTTGATTTTGGAACGCTTGGGCGTGCCATAACGCGCCGCGTCTTCACCGCCCTCACCGGAGTTGGAGCGACCTCCCAGGGTATTCATTGCCACGGCCAGCGCTTCGTGCGCTTCGGGCGACAGGGCACCCAAAGACATGGCCGCTGAGTCGAAGCGCGGGAAGATTTTATCTGCAGACTCGACTTCGTCCAGTGGAATGGCTTTGTCGGCCACTTTCAGCGAAAGCAAGTCACGCAAGGTTGCAGCAGGACGCTGGTTAACCAGGCCTGCATATTCGAGATACACACCGTAGTCGCCAGTCTGTACCGCCTTCTGAATGGTATTCACCACATCCGGGTTAAAGGCATGATATTCCTGACCGTGAACAAACTTGAGCAGGCCACCGGGCTGAATCGGCTTTCGCGCCTTCCAGGCTTCTTTGGCAAGCAGAGACTGTTCAGCCTGCAGATCATAAAAGCGCGCGCCCTGAATACGGCTAGCCACGCCACAGAAACACAGATCCACAACTTCGTCATCCAGACCCACAGCTTCGAAAAGCTGGGCGCCACGGTAAGACGCGATAGTGGAGATACCCATCTTGGACAGAATCTTGAGCAAGCCTTTGCCAATACCGCGCCGGTAGTTGTTCTTGGCTTCGACCGGATTCATCAGCATTTCACCGCTTTCGATCAGATCGTTCATCACCTGATACGCCAGGTAAGGATAAACCGCCGTAGCACCAAAGCCGAACAACACGGCAAAGTGATGCGGATCGCGGGCAAACCCGGTCTCGATAATCAGGTTGGAGTCGCAACGCAGGCCTTTGGCGACGAGGTGGTGGTGCACAGCGCCGGTGGCCATAAAGGCGTTGATGGGCAGCTCGCCCTGCTTAAGGTCGCGATCAGACAGCACCAGAATAACCTTGCCATCTTTCACTGCCTGCTCGGCTTCGTCACATACCGCCTTAATGGCCGCTTCGAGACCCAATTCTTCTGAGTGCTGGAGACGGATGGTATGCGACTCGAAGCCCAGCTTATTGTCGATCACCGAATTGAATTTGGCCGGTGACAGAACGGGCGTACCCAAAATAATACGCTTGGCGTGGGCCGCAGACTCTTCAAATACGTTCAGCTCAGAACCGATACAGGTTTCAAGAGACATCACGATGGCTTCACGCAGTGGATCGATGGGCGGGTTGGTCACCTGAGCAAACTTCTGACGGAAATAATCGGCAACCGAACGCACTCGCGTAGACAATACCGCCATGGGCGTATCGTCGCCCATGGAGCCTACCGCCTCCTGGCCATTCTCGGCCAGCGGGCGAATCACCTGATCACGCTCTTCGAAGGTCACCTGGAACATCTTCATGTGCACGTTGAGGCTGTCGTGATCCATGGGCACGAAGGCAGGATGGGATTTATCCAGCGTGGCTTCAACACGCACGGCATTCTCACGCAGCCACTGCTTGTAGGGCTGGGCTTTCTTGAGGCGGGAATCGATATCGTCGGTCTGCAGCAACTCGCCAGTTTGGGTGTCGACTGCCAGAATCTGGCCAGGGCCGATTCGACCTTTGGCCACCACATCTTCGGGCTGATAGCCGTAGGTACCAATTTCGGAGGCCACAGTAATGTAGCCGTTCTTGGTCATCACCCAGCGACTGGGACGCAGTCCGTTACGGTCGAGCAGACACACGGCGTAACGGCCATCGGTCATTACCAGACCGGCAGGACCATCCCAGGGCTCCATGTGCATGCTGTTGTATTCATAGAAGGCCCGCAGATCGGTGTCCATGGTATCGACATTTTGCCAGGCGGGCGGAATCATCATGCGCACGGCGCGGAAGATATCGACGCCACCAGCCAACAACACTTCCATCATGTTATCCATGGAAGAGGAGTCGGAACCGGTACGGTTTACCAGAGGTGAAATTTCGTGCAGTTCAGGCAGATCCGGGCTGGAGAACTTGCTGGTACGCGCCAGCGCCCAGTTGCGGTTACCTTCGATAGTGTTGATTTCACCATTGTGCGCCAACATGCGGAAAGGCTGAGCCAGAGGCCAGCGTGGCATGGTGTTGGTGGAGAAGCGCTGGTGAAAGACACAGATCGCGGTTTCAAGCGCAGGGTTACCCAGATCCAGATAGAAGTTGGGCAGATCCACCGGCATCATCAAACCTTTATAGGAGATGACCTTTTCAGACAGCGAACAGATATAAAACTCTTCGTCGTGCAGCAGAGCCAGTTCAGCTTTGCGGCGCGCCATAAACAATTTGAGAGCAAAGGTACGCTCATCCAGGCCAGAACCGTCAATAAAGATCTGCTCAATAACGGGCAGGCACTCCAGCGCCATACGGCCCAGGCAATCATTATTGGTAGGCACAACACGCCAACCGAGGGTTTTGACGCCCTGATCTGCCAGGTGCTTTTCGAGCACAGAACGTGATGCATCGGCTTTGTCGGTGTCACGTGACAGGAACACCATACCTACGCCATAGCGCTCACCCAGTTCTACACCGAGCTCCTCTTTGGCGACCGCGCGCAAAAAGCCATCAGGACGCTGCAATAACAGACCGCAACCGTCTCCGGTTTTACCATCGGCGGCGATTCCGCCGCGGTGGGTCATACAGGTCAGGGATTCAATCGCCGTTTGCAGAAGATCGTGACTAGCATTGCCTTCGGTGTGGGCAATCAAGCCAAAACCACAGTTATCTCGAAACTCGTCCGGGCGAAACAAACCTGCTGCCATAGTCTTCTCTCTACAAAATACCATTATAAATCATGCATTTATGAAGCTTTTAGCAGCGCCGAACGCATGACTATGAAAATTGGGGTTGGACATTTTACACACGGACCCCCCATAGAACAAATTTAAAGCGCAACCTGTCGCTCAGTATGGCACCTGACGCACCACCTGGAAGAAGGGTAAAAAGCCTTGAATAAAGCTTAGGAGGGCGGCAACGAGGCCTGTATACCGGCAAAGCTCCGGAGCCAGGGCTTCTGAGCGCGCAGCCAATTGGGCGCCGCATTCAACGCACTACGGGCGGCATCCTTGGATTCATAGTGCCCATAGAGCACCACAAACCAGGGCTTCGATTTGCGCACAGCCTCTATATAGTAAAAGTCGACCCCTTTGCGCTCACCTTCAGCAATGAAGCGCGTGGCGGTATCCCGGTTGTGACTGCCCAACACCTGAATACTATAATCTTCAGGAGGCTGACTGCGCACCCAGTCACCAGACCGTAAAGGCAACATCTCTTCAACGGGCAGGACATTTTGCACAGGCTCGCTCTCTGCGAAGCTCGCGGTCTCTGATATGGGATCACTCTTTATATGGGCTTGCCCCCGTTCCTGAGCGAAAGCCTGTTCGTCAGCCTGCCGGACAGCCTCAGCCTCCGATTCCGCTGGCACCTCAGACATTAATTCGACTTGAAGCGCAAGATTTGCCTCGGCATCAGGCGCCGCTGCGGTCGCAACAAGCTCCGAGGACGGCCCAGACGAAGATAGCGACCCTTGCGGCGCCTCAGACTGTGAAGCGCCTACTGGAGCGGAACGGTCATCCGCACTTCCCCGGTCATCACCCGGCAAGCTCTCCGACTCCTGTAACTGCTCGGCAATCGCCTCGTCGAGCTTGGCCAAACGCTCTTCACGCAACTTTTCCTGAGCCTGCCCCTGCAAAACGCTCACGGACTCAAACGCCTCGCTGGATGGCTCTGCTATTCTTGGGTCTGACGCGAAAAGGCCGTACTGGTAGGCGACAAAGCCAAAGGAAAGCAATAAAAGCGCGACTACTCCCGCTAGAATTTTACTCACACTCTCCATACCAGCAGCATTTGCGGGTGCGGTTTCGAAGACTTTTGCCCCCATCATCACGGCAGGAAAAACCCGATTTATCCGCCCCGGCAAGCCCTTCCCCCCCTCTGCGAGGGTCGCCGCCTGCTGATCACTAAGCTGCAATTCGCCAGCATAGCCAACAGCCTGCAAACAAAGCTGCAGGTACTCCAGGACCTCGTCGCGAGTAAAGGGTTTGAGTGGCAGCGCATGAACACGCGTTTCAGTATCGGTGCCGGCCTCAGCAGTCACCAATGAAGACAGTTCTGGCGCCCCCGACAAGAGCAGAACAGCAGGAGCCTCCTCAGGCAAAGCGCTGAATAATTTGAGCAAACAGCGTAGTTCTATTAGAGGCAAACTTTCGGCGTCATCGACAATCAGCAGCGCCCGCCGCTGCGTTCGCTTAAAATGTAACTGCATGGCTTGCATACAGCGCATTAATTCCTGCTCCTGGGTCTCCCCCTCTACAGCCACCAGACCCAAAAGCTGCCGAATACGTGCTATGACACCCTGCCCCGAAAACTCACCTCCAGCTGCCAGAAAGTGAGTTTGTAGCTGATCATTCTGTTCAGCGGCAAAGTGACGCAATAAGGTCGTCTTGCCTGCACCGCGGTCGCCCAACAGAAGCAGGATCAAATCCCCAAAGATTCCCATATGCCGAATCGCTTCGAGGATATGCTGACGCTGAGCACCGAGATAGAGCGGCCCTTGCCCCGGCACAAAGGGATCACTGCGCAACTCAAGATGCTCCAGCATTTGCTCCTTGAGCGCTTTTGACTGTTCCAGCTGCTCGGTCATCCGTTTGCCTCGCCCCTATCCATTCTGCGGCATGATTCTAGCCCGCAAGCACCTTGTCGAGATTCTCTGAAGAAAAGGTATCGGTCACAACAGCCTCGCCAATGGCCTTCATCAGTACCAGGCGCAAGCTTCCATCCAATACTTTTTTATCTACCGACATCAATTCACGATACTCGTCGACCGACATGCCTTCGGGCCCTCTCGCTGGAAGATTGGCCCGCTTAAGTAGCGCCACAATTCGCTCAACATCTGCATCAGAGAGATCCCCCTCTAATGCACTTAATTTGGCAGCCATTACCATACCCGCTGCAACAGCTTCTCCATGCAACCAATTGCCATACCCCTGGCGCGTCTCAATGGCGTGACCAAAAGTATGCCCCAGGTTAAGAATGGCACGCACGCCCCCCTCCCTCTCGTCCGCCGCGACCACCTCAGCCTTGCAGGCACAGGACCTTTCTATCGCATAGGCAAGCGCCTCACGATCAAGCGCAACCAAGGCATCGATGTTCTGCTCCAGCCACTCGAAAAACGCGGCATCCCGAATCAAGCCATATTTGATCACTTCGGCGATACCCGCCGACACTTCTCTCGCTGGCAGGGTGTTTAAACTGAGCGTGTCGATCACCACAGCCTGCGGCTGGTAGAAAGCGCCAATCATATTTTTACCCAAGGGGTGATTCACCGCCGTTTTTCCTCCAACGGACGAATCAACCTGCGACAACAGCGTTGTTGGCACCTGAATAAAGTCCACTCCCCGCTGGTAGCAGGCCGCGGCAAATCCGGCCATATCTCCAATCACACCACCACCCAGTGCCACAATGGTCGTTTTTCGGCTATGTTTTTTTTCGAGCAGCGCATCGAAAATCAGGTTCAGGGTCTGCCAGTTTTTATACTCTTCCCCATCAGGTAACACCACAGAGTCGACATCAAACTCCGCCAGAGCTTTACGAACCGTTTCCTCGTAAAGAGGGGCAACGGTTTCATTGCTGACCAACATCACTTTTTTACCCGCCACAAAGGGAGCTACCAGTGCACTGTCGTGCATTACCTCCTCACCGATATAGATGGGATAACTCCTGTCCCCGAGGGCAACTTTCAACTCTCGCATTTTTATCTCGTCTCTTACTCTTCCCGAACCGCTTTGATGATTTGCCTGACAATGGCTTTCAGTGATTTGCGGTCAGTTTTTACTATTAAATCGGCAACTTCCCGATAAAGAGGGTCTCGCAATTCGTACAGGCGCGTCAGCACCACACGAGGGTCCTCAGCACCTTGTAAAAGCGGACGATTTCGATCCTTCTGAGTGCGCAGAAACTGCTGCGATACCGAGGTATTCAGATACACAACAAAGGCGTTGGCCTGCACCAGATTGCGATTTTCCAGCCGCATCATAGCGCCGCCCCCAGTTGCCAGCACCATATGTTTGTTGGCTACCAACTCAGACAATACGGCTGTTTCTCTATCACGAAACCCCTGCTCACCTTCCACATCAAAAATCCATGGAATATTAGCGCCGCTACGCTGCTCAATCTCTTTATCGGTATCACAAAAGGTGTATCCCAACTCCTTGGCAAGTAACTTACCAATCGTGGTCTTGCCCGCACCCATTGGGCCAACCAGTACGATCAGGGGCTTATTATTCATATCGTTATTCAAGCTAACACTGCAAAAAACCGAAGCATAGCATGTTGCGCTCAGATGCAGGCAATACAAACAAAAAAGGGCCGCCAGATTGACGACCCTTGCAACAAAATCAGCTCACTTATTGATCGATCAAGCCATCTTTGAGCAATTTTGGCGTAATAAAGATCAATAATTCTGCACGTTCATCAATTTGTTCTGTTTTAGTAAACAGCGCCCCCAGGTAGGGAATATCACCCAGGAAAGGTGTCTTGGTCACAGTGGTCGCCTGATCGGACTGGAAAATCCCGCCCAGCACGACAGTTTCACCGTTACCCACCAGCACCTGAGTAATCACTTCATTGGTCGTGATACTGGGGATACCTGCCGTCACCTCACCACGATCATCCTGATTAATCTTCAGATCCATGATAATTTTATTGTCTGGCGTGATCTGCGGCGTCACCTCAAGAGACAGCACCGCCTCCTTGAAGCTAACAGACGTTGCACCCGAAGAAGAGGCCTCTTGATAAGGAATTTCTTCACCCGATTTAATTGTTGCTGTCTGACGATCTGCGGTAACGATTTTAGGCTGCGCAACGATTTCGCCTTTCCCATCTGACTCATAGGCAGAGAGTTCCAGATCAATCATATAATTGTCAGCGCCGAACCCAATTGCCAGTGAAGATGAATTGGTTCGCGTCACACCAAGATCTACCGCCAGTGCGTTCGGAAAACTAATGGTATTTGCCGAACCTGGCGTCGCATTGCGCAGCTCTGTCAGAGTCTCGGAAGAGCCACCGATTCGGAACAGATTATCGCCATCCAAATCTGCGGCACCGCCACCCCATTCAATCCCCATCTCCTCGGTCATGTTGGACCGTGCTCGGACAATACGTGCCTCAATGAGCACTTGCCGTACCGGGATATCCCAGGTGCGAACCAGGCGACGAATTTCATCCAGCTTATCTGCTGTTTCACGCACACTGATTGTGTTAGTTCTCTCGTCCGACGAGATGAATCCTCGCTCAGAAATCAACTCAGCATCTTGCTTCAACAAATCTACAATGCTTGCAGCTTTCGCGTAGTTTATTTGAATAATATCCAAACGAACTGGCGCCAAGGCAGCTACCTGCTTGTTAGCCTCCAATTCCAGCTTTTCGCGGGCAGCAATTTCATCAGCAGGCGCCACCAGCATGACGTTGCCGACAGTACGCTTGTCTAGTCCCTTGGTTTTAAGAATCAGTTCAAGCGCCTGATCCCAAGGTACATTTTGCAAGCGGAGCGTAATACTGCCACCAACGGTATCACTGGCAACCAGATTCAAACCCGTAAAGTCGGCAATCAACTGGAGTACAGCGCGCACCTCGATATCCTGAAAATTAAGTGACAGCTTCTCCCCGGTAAACGGAAACTTCTGCTTGCGACGATCTTCCACTTCTTGCTCAGTCAGTGCTTCCACGCTCACAGTAAACTGATTGTCCGCCTGATAGGCCAGGTAATCAAAATTCCCTTCCGGCTTGATCAGAATTGTCGCCTGACCATCCTGAACAAACGAGTCCACGCGCTTCACTGGTGTAGCAAAATCCACTACATCCAATCGACGTCGCAGAGCTTCAGGCAAGGCTACCTCAGGCACGCGAAGCTGAATATTGCCCGCGACCTCCGACATGTCTACATTGACCGCCGAGCTGGAAAAATCGATAACCACCTGACCATCGCCTTTCTCTCCGCGTCGAAAATCGATCGATGTAATGCGTTCTCCTTTCGAAGGAGCTGGACCACTTACTGACGTTTGTGCAGCAGGCTCAACAACGGTCTGAGCAACGGTAGCACTGCGTTCGGCTCCAATTCGAATAACCAGACTATTGCCACGCACTGTTGTGGTGTAAGGCACCAACTCTGCGAGATCAAGAATAATGCGCGCTCGATCTTTGGCATCAATCACGGTCATACGCTTGGCATTACCCGCGCCCAGATCATGATAACGAGAATCCAAAGCGCTATTGACGCCAGGTAAATCCAGCGCAATACGCGCTGGCTTCTCAATGGTGTAACCCTTAGGCTGCGGCGGCGGCGCATCAAAGCCCAGCACTATTTCTGTAGCATCTCCGGCCAAAGCTGAAAAAGTAACGTCCTTCAGCTGTGCCCCATGACTGGCACCAGCCAATACCAGCAGTGAGAATATAAACGCGAAAGCCTGTAGTGACCGAAAGACCATGTCCGTTAACCTTGTTCGACTAAATTGCATATTTTGTTTGTTAGATGCTGTCATCATTCCCCTGAGCCTCCCAGACCTTCTTACCCATCTTCCAGCGAGATCGTTCGGGGCTTCTCCAGCCACCCGCCAGTCCCGTTCGGGACGATTTCAACTAACTCAATGCGACCTGGCTCGATGGTGACAACCTGACCGTGGTTCTTACCCATATACTGCCCTGCCTTGACCATGTGAACGCCGCCTTCATTGTCGGAAATCAGGGCCCATAAGGTATCCTGCTCATTTCGCTGCAGGGTTCCGACCATTCTCAAACTACCCAGATTATAAAACTCCAACACTTCTTTTGGACGGTCAAAGTCAGGCTTCACATTGCTTTGATCTTCTGCGACTTTCACCTCACTCACCACCACTTCTTCAGGCGGCAAAAAAGGCGAGCGGCGATTTGCGGCAGAGTAGGTGAACGCTCGGTAAACCTGCACTTCAGGCAACGGTTCAACTCGTCCACGCGGTTTGGAATCCGTTTCTTTCATAAAACGATCCAGATCATCATAGCCTGTATTTGAAGAACAGGCAGACAACAAAGCCGCAAAGACAACAGGGAAGAATGCTAACTTATTCATTTCCTTTTCCCTCTTTTCTTACGCGACGTCTTGGAGCTCTTGGCTTTTTTCTGTTCATCCTCTCCGGCATAGCGATAGGTTTTCGCCGATACTGCCATTTTTAACAGATCACTGCTCAGACTATCCTTACTGGATGTCGGCGTAATCGTAAAGTCATGCAGCGTCACGATTCTGGGTAAACTCGCCACACCCGACACGAAAGAGGCAATATCGTGATAGGTCCCCGTCACAACAATATCCATTGGCAGCTCAATATAGAAACCGCGAGACACTTCTGGCTTCAACTTGATCTGCTCAATGGTCAGCCCAGCCCCCAATCCGGTATTGGTAATATCTTCCAAAAGGCCGGGCACTTCCGTATCAGCCGGTAGCTGCTTGAGCAACGCACCAAAAGACTTTTTCATATCTTCCATCTGAGCACGATATGCCTCAAGATTAGCCACTTTGAAAGCACGAGTTTCATATTGCTCTTTTAGCTTTTTCTCTTCTGCGACAACTTTATCAAGCTGAACATACTGATCCTTGATCATGAACCAGTAGCCACCAAAAATCAGAACGATAAACAGCAAAGCAAGCACAATCGCCTTAATCGGCCCTGGCCACGACCCGGCATTATTGAAATCCAGATCATTTATATCAAAGCCCTTCAGGCTTTCCATCGATTCAGAAAAACCCACTATTTCGCTCCTTGCTTATCACCGGAGACTGTAGGCGTCACCTGATTCACAGTCATATCGAATCGGTTGAGCGCCTCATCCTGCTTTTTGACCGAGCTCACATCTGTCAGATTTGGGTTCGCGAACCACTCGGAAGATTCGAAATTACGCATTAGTCCCGAAATACGGTTATTGGATTCAGCCTTGCCTTGAATCTTCAATTCGCTGCCGGTTCGTTTAAGAGACTCATAAAAAAGTCCATCCGGCAGAGTCTTCACCAGTTCATCGAACACACGGACAATGACGGGCCGAGTGCCCTGCAAGTCCTGAATCACCTTCATACGACTCAGCAACTGTTCACGTTCTTTTTTGAGTGACTCGATTTCCTTGATCTTCTTATCAAGCTCTTCCATGGACTTATTCAGGTAGGCGTTGCGATCTTTTTGATGCGTTATCTGACCATCTACGTTGGTATGCCACATAAACACCAAACCAAGTGACACGATGACAACCGCAACCAGCATGGTGATAAATTGCTTCTGCCGCTCGGCCTTGAGTTCTTCTCGCCAGGGTCTGAGGTTAATCTTTGGCATTAGTCGAAACTCCTCATCGCCAGGCCACAGGCAATCATCAGCGAGGGCGCGTCGTTGCTCAACGCCGACGCATTGACTTTGGAACCCAGGGTCATATCGGCAAAGGGGTTGGCAATCACCGATTGAATACCTACCTTATCTTGCACCAAATCTGCTACCCCCTTAATCGAGGCAACACCACCGGCAAGGATGACACAGTCCACTTCGTTGTATTGACTGGACGAGAAGAAAAACTGCAGTGAACGCGCAACCTGCTGTACTACTGCATCTTTAAACGGCTCCAGCACCTCTCGCTCATAGTCGTCTGGCAGTCCACCCTGTTTCTTGGCAAGACCAGCCTCCTCAAGCGAAAGACCATACCTGCGTTGAATTTCTTCGGTTAGCTGGCGCCCTCCAAAAAGCTGCTCTCGCGTATATACTGTTTTGCCCTCAGCCAACACGCTCAAAGTAGTCATGGTGGAACCGACGTCCACGATAGCAACCGTCTGATCTTCGGCATCGATGTCGAGCTGAGCACTTAACAACGAGAAGGCTCGCTCGATGGCATAAGCCTCAACATCAACGACTTTTGTGGTTAGGCCGCCAATCTCCAAGGCATCTTCTCGCAATTCGACATTTTCTTTCCGGCACGCCGCCAACAGGACATCAACCTGCTCGGAACTCGTCTCCGACAAGCCCAACACTTCGAAATCGATGGCCACCTCATCAAGAGGGTAGGGAATATACTGATCGGCTTCGACCGTGATCTGATCTTCGAGTTCCTGCTCGGTCAGCGCGGCACTCATCTGAATGGTTTTGGTGATTACCGCAGACCCGGCCACAGCAACCGCAGCCAGACGGTTTCCTGTTCGTGATTTGGCAACCACCTTTTTAACCGCCTCACCCACTACTTCGGCGTCGTTGATATTCTTTTCAACGACGCTGTTTTCGGGCAGGGGCTCCACAGCGTAACTTTCAACGCGATAACGATCGCCACTGCGCGTCAACTCCAACAGTTTCACTGAGGAAGAGCTGATATCGATGCCCAGCAGTATCTCGTTTTTCTTTCCGAATAATCCGAACACAAGAAAACCCATTTAGAAAATGGTGGCAATTTTGCAGAAGGTCCTCGATTTATTCTGTTCGAGGTGCCTCAACGTACAATTCTTTACTAAAACCACTAACAAAAAAGACGTATAATCCGCCCGTCTTAAATTAAAGCTATTTCTTAGATAATAGACCTATATTTTTAACTTGCTAGGAAAAACATGCCCCGTTTTGTGAGACTTTCGACCTTTTTAGGATGGGCCTTTGCGTCACTGATTTGCGGAGCGGGAGTAGTCATAGCGTCCTTCTATTTGTATCTCACGCCTGGCCTGCCAGCAGCAGAGCAACTTAAAAACACGCAACTGCAAACACCTTTACGCATCTATTCACGTGATAATAAAAGAATAGCGGAGTTTGGCGAAAAGAGAAGAACCCCAATTAGCGTCGAGGATGTACCACACGACCTGATCAATGCTTTTATTGCTGCAGAAGACAACCGTTTTTACGAACATCAGGGCATCGACATCAAAGGCCTTTTGCGAGCAGCCACGCAATTGCTTGCCTCGGGCCGCATCAAATCGGGCGGCAGCACCATCACCATGCAGGTGGCCAAAAACTTCTTCCTTTCCCGGGAACGGACCTTTACCCGTAAGTTCAATGAGATCTTTCTGGCCATCCAGATCGAACAAACTCTCAGCAAAGACGAAATACTTGAGCTTTATCTAAATAAGATCTATTTGGGGAATCGCGCTTACGGAGTGCACGCTGCAGCGCAAGTATATTATGGCAAGTCACTCTCCGAGCTGGATTTGGCCGAAGCAGCCATGATTGCAGGCTTGCCGAAGGCGCCCTCAGCCTACAACCCTTTGGTCAACCCGGAACGCGCACTGATCAGACGCAACTGGATTCTGGATCGCATGCTGGATCTCAATATGATTTCCGCCTCAAGACACCAGCAAACCATCGACATCCCAGTCACCGCCAGCTTCCATGGCGGCCGCCCGGAACTCGAAGCACCCTACGCAGCGGAAATGGCGCGCCTTGAAATCATCAAACGCTTTGGATCCGATGCCTACACGGCCGGCTACAAAGCCTATCTGAGCATAGACAGCACCTTACAAAAGGCCGCCAATGACGCCCTCAAAAAGGGCCTCGATGATTACGATCGACGTCACGGCTATCGCGGCCCACTGGCAACACTAAGTATCGAGCAATTGACCGCCCCCAGCGAAGAGCTGACAAAAGCGCT
>JBFHVM010000051.1:0-14115 GCA_041589495.1 Oleiphilaceae bacterium
AATAGCAGGATCAAATCCCACCACTTTCATGCCCAGAGATATGGCCATATTCGCGACCAAAGACCCAATGGCTCCCAGACCGACGACACCAAGCGTTTTACCTGCCAGCTCTCCGCCCTTGAAGCGTTTTTTTTCTGCTTCGAGGCGAGTCGTAAAAGCCTCACCGATCAGACCCGATTCGAGCTGCTGTACGTATTGCATGCCCTCGTAAATACCCCGCGTACTGAGCAACATACCCGCCAACACCAGCTCTTTCACTGCGTTAGCATTGGCACCTGGCGTATTGAATACAACAATGCCTCGCTGCGTACAGTAATCGATAGGAACATTGTTAGTGCCTGCACCTGCACGCGCCACCGCCAACACGCAGGGAGGTATTTCTTCGGGCTTTAACTGATGACTGCGCAGGAGAATCGCATCGGGATGGGTAATTTCACTGGCCACCTCGTAGTGTTCTCTGGAAAAACGCTCCAGACCACGTGTAGCAATAGCATTGTAGGTTCTTATTTTTTTCATGGTACACCTCGCACAAATTTCCGAAGCCTTCGGAGCTTGAGCAGCAAGGTGACTGCCGCGGCGACATGACATTATGCCGCCGTGCACATTGCCAGAAAGGCGGCCCTACCAGGCCACCGATTGTTGATTTATGCGCTTACCTCTTTGTAAGCCCAATCCAGCCAGGGCAGCAGAGCCTCGAGATCGCTCGACTCAATCGTGCCACCACACCAGATACGCAGCCCTGCAGGAGCATCGCGATAAGCGCCGATATCGAAAGCGACCGCTTCTTCTTCCAGCAGCTTGATCATGCGTTTCAAACGATCCTCATCCAGATCGAGCGTCAAGCAAACACTGGTATTCGAACGTGTATTCGCATCTTTGGCAAGAAAATGAATCCAATCACGTTCTGCAACAAAACTCTCCAAAACCGCCAGATTGCGCTGCGAGCGTTCGATCAGTGCCGATGTGCCACCCAAGCCCTCAACCCAATCCAAGGCATCGAGATAATCTGCCACACACAACATCGAAGGCGTGTTAATGGTCGCGCCTTTGAAGATTCCTTCAATGAGCTTGCCACCTTTGGTGAGTCGGAATATTTTCGGCAAAGGCCAGGGCGGCGTGTAAGATTCCAGGCGCTCCACAGCTTTCGGACTGAGTATCAGCATGCCGTGCGCACCCTCACCACCCAATACTTTTTGCCAGCTAAAGGTCACCACGTCTAGCTTTTCCCAGGGTAGTTCCATCGCAAATACGGCAGAGGTCGCATCACAAATGGTCAATCCTTCGCGCTCATCGCTGATCCAGTCGGCGTTGGGCACCTTGACTCCAGAAGTCGTACCGTTCCAGGTAAACACCACATCATGCTTGGCACTGGCCAGATTTAAATCCGGCAATGCACCGTAGTCAGCCTCATAAATATTGACCTCGTCAAGCTTGAGTTGCTTAACGATATCTGTCACCCAACCACTGCCGAAAGACTCCCAGGCAAACACATCAACCGGACGAGCCCCAAGTAATGACCATAAAGCCATTTCAACCGCCCCCGTATCGGATGCCGGCACCACTCCGACCCTGTAGCCTTCGGGCAAATCCAGCAAGCGCGCTGTATCAACGCAAGCTCGCTCGAGTGCCTTTTTGCCTATAGCTGCCCGGTGCGAGCGACCCAGAGTGGAAACATCAAGCTGAGAGACAGAATAACCCGGACGCTTGCTACATGGTCCGGAAGAGAAATTTGGGTTAGCCGGTTTGAGGCTGGGTTTCATCTAGAGCTCCCCATGGCAGTATGATGAGCGCGGCAGCGCCGCAAAATCGCCATCCTACCACCACAAGGAGCGACCACCAATAGCCTTGTAATGCCACGAGTTTATGTCTCAGCAGATAGCCAATTAAGCACTTATAAGTCTTTTCTTGACCAAAAATTAAGTAAATAGCGCAAGCCACTAATAAATATATATTTTTTTATTGCACCTACTTGGCAGTTACGATTATTCGGCTATAGTCAGAGATAAGGGTAGAAATCTATTTCAACAACAAGTCAAACAACCATAACCCCTTTGCATCTCCATGCAGAATACGCAGTTTGTTTTTCGCGTAGCACGAATAAAACGGATTTGGTGGCCCAAGCCACCGACACATACAGAGAGAGTAAACAGTGCTCAAGAAAATAGCCATTGGTGACCTGACAGTCGACATGTACGTTGCAGAACTCATCGCCGGACCCGGCGCCAACATGCCCAAAAAGAAGAAGGGCATGGTGCGTGATCCTCGTATAATCGCCAAGTTTGTTGAGATTGGCGTTGAGCATGTCGTCATCGACATTTCCAAAGGTCTCGATGTTATAGATCTTCCTTCTGCCAACGAAGAGATGAGCAATCCCAACCTTTACGTTGATAAAGTGCTGCAAGGCGATCTCGCTCAGCTCATGCACGAAACCTCAACCAACTACCGTGAACTGAAACTGGAGTGGGGCTCCGCCAAAGAAGTATTCGACACCTCGGTATGCATCGTCAGCAGCACGATCGAGGCAGTCAAAGATGGAAAATCCATTAACCCTGAATATTTTCGTCAGGCTGCCTCGGCCATTTCCCGTTCCGTGCTGCGTAATAAAGACGCCCTCACCTGGCTGGGCAAGTTCAGAAGTATTAACTCTTACCTTTACGAGCATTCGGTGAATTCTGCCGTGTTGATGGGCATTTTCTCCCATGCCTGCGGACTGAGCTCCAGTCAGGTTGAACAATGTATTACGGGGGCACTGCTGCATGACCTGGGCGAAGCCGAAGTGGATCCCGAGCTGTTTGAGCGCAATGGTCCGCTTACCGACGACGAGTATGCGCAAATCAAACAACACGTATTCTTTGGACAAAACCTCGTGCAGGGCGTTGAGAATGTCGAGGATATAGCCGTGCGCATTATCGAGGAACACCACGAGCGCGTAGACGGCTCAGGCTACCCCATTGGACTCAAGGGTAACGACATCTCGGTATTTGGGCGCATGTTCGCCATCGTTGATACCTACGATGCCGTGACCAATAACCGCACTTACAAAGAGGCCGTACCCTCTTCGGTGGGTATGCGCACCTTGCTGGAATCTTCTGGCACCCATTACGATGAAAGCCTGGTGCATCAATTTATTAAATGCATGGGCATTTACCCCACCGGCAGCCTGGTAAGACTGAGCAATGATCTCATGGCGGTAGTGATTGCACAGATTCCCGGCTTCCCGTTGAAGCCTTTGGTGCGCCTTATGTACAATCTAAAAAGCAATGCCTACATTGAGCCGCGTCTGCTTGATCTGTCTTTACCAAATTGCAGTTTAAAGGTGCTGACTTACGAAGACCCCCGTAAATACGGGATCGATATCTACGAATTCATGCCCACGGAATATGATTTCTAGATTATTCAGCAGAGACATGATCAGCTCCTTAAAAGCCATCACTTGATAGCGACCAATGAGGTACAGCTACGCTACAAGGACGTTAATCCGCCCCCCTTTTGTCGTCGAGAAGCGCCATGCCTAACATCAAACCCAATGACATCGTTATTCTTGGTGCAAAACGCACCGCCATGGGCAGCTTTCAAGGCCAGTTCGCCGACCTAGCAGCCACCCGACTCGGTGCCATCGCCATCAAGGCTGCGCTGGCCGAGAGCGGGCTCAAAGAGGAACAGATCGGTGAAGTATTGATGGGGCAAGTTCTGAATGCAGGGTGCGGCCAGGCACCCGCAAGGCAGGCCGCCATACACGCGGGATTGCCGGATAGCATCCCCTGCACAACGATCAGCAAGGTCTGCGGTTCTGGCATGAAAACCGTTATGCTCGCCTTCGACCAGATCAAGGCGGAATCCATCTCCTGCGCCGTTGCGGGCGGAATGGAAAGCATGACCCAAGCCCCCTATTTACTGCCCAAAGCACGAGAAGGGTTTCGACTGGGACATGGCCAGTGCCTCGATCATATGTTTTTTGACGGCTTGCAAGACGCCTACTGCGGTGAATTAATGGGACATTTTGCTGATGCTAACGCAATCGAAGACGGCATTACCCGCGAAGAGATGGATCAATATACCCTCGCGTCACTGCAGCGTGCGCAACAAGCTATCACCAAGGGGCTTTTTCGTGACGAAATCTGCCCCGTAAATGTCACGCAACGGCGAGAAACCAAATCCGTTGATACAGACGAACTACCGGGCCAGGCTCGCCCCGAAAAAATACCGCAATTGAAACCTGCTTTTGGCAAAGACGGGCGCGTGACGGCAGCCAACGCCAGCTCCATTTCTGACGGTGCCGCGGCGCTGGTTATCTGCTCTGCAGCGCATGCCGACCATGCCAAAGCAAAGCCTTTGGCAATCATTCGCGGCCATGCTTCGCACGCAGAAAAACCCAGCAGATTTACCCATGCCCCCATAGGCGCCATCAATAAGCTGCTAAACAAATTGGCTTGGAAGATTAACGAGATTGACCTGTTTGAAGTGAATGAAGCTTTTGCCATGGTTGCGCTCGCGGGCATGCGGGGGCTGGGCATTCCCCATGAGCGTATCAACATTCATGGTGGCGCCTGTGCACTAGGGCACCCCATTGGTGCTTCGGGAGCACGCATTCTGGTTACGCTCATTCATGCGCTGCGACAATCCGGAGGCAAACGGGGCGTTGCCAGCCTGTGTATTGGTGGCGGCGAAGCCACCGCGATGGCCATCGAACTGCTTTAATCCTTTCTCACCACGCAGGCCTACGCCTCTAGCAAACGACCCTCTCGAAAGTCGCGCAAGGCCTGTTGCACCTCGTCACTCGTATTCATTACAAAGGGGCCATACTGGGCAATGGGCTCTCGTAAAGGTTGACCACCGAATACCAACACCCTCAGTACGTCTTCGGTATTCAGTTCTAACCGCCAGTCGTCCGACTCCGGTGCATAATGCAGTAGGGTTTGTGCGCCATAATCGCCAAGTTTACCCTCCACGATCAAAACCTGAACCTGATAATCAGCTGGCACGATGAGTGATATTTCCCCACCCGCGTGAATCTCAGCATCCAACATAAAAGTTGGCGTATGAGGCAGCTGCAGTGCTGCCTCAAGAGATCGGCCATCGGCAAGCTCTACCTTGCCTAACAAAGCTTTGATCTGACTGCCGGCGTCACGATAAACGGGAACGTCCTGTCCTTGTAAATCCTTGTAGTCTGGCGGGTCCATCTTGTGGCTGGCTGGCAGATTGATCCAGAACTGGTAGCCATGCATTTTACCTTCGGGCGCCAGCGGCATTTCGGCGTGCACCACTCCTCTGGCTGCCGACATCCACTGCAAGCCACCATCATTCACCGCACCGCGGTTTCCCATGCTATCGCGGTGCTCAAAACCGCCTTCGATCATATAGGTGAGCGTTTGAAAACCGCGATGCGGATGCTGGGGAAATCCTCCCATGTAGTCGGCATCATCTGCACTGCGAATCTCGTCCACCAATAAAAAAGGATCGAGAATCGGGTTCAGCTGACTGCCGGCAATGCGATTAATATTTACGCCGTCGCCATCTTGCGTGGCGTGCGCGCTAATCACGTGCGTTGCGTCTTTATAACTTGCCATAATCGCTCTCCTCTAAACCAAACGGCCTCAGGCAGCCTCAATCTGTTCACGCGCCTCAGCCAAGGCTTTGTCTTCTTCCTGTTTTACCTTGTCCGCCGCAATCACTTCTACCTGCTCAACACCAATAAAGCGCATCACCTGTTTAAGATAGGGCACCAGAAAGTCTGCTTCACTGCCTATCGGCGTACCGCCCGTTGCGACAACGAGATAGGCCCTTTTGATCCCCGAGAGTCCTTCAGGTCCGTTTTCTGTGTAGCGAAAGGTCTCTCCCACCCTGCATACCAGATCAATCCAGGCTTTGAGCGATGCGGGCACCGAAAAATTATACATGGGCGCTCCAACAATGAGTGTATCCGCGGCCTTCAACTCTGCCACCAGATCGTCTGATTGCGACAATAACCTGTGCTGCTCTGCGCTGCGATCGTCAGGGTCAGTGTAATAGGCCGCCACATGCTCTGCACTGATCAGGCGCACTTCGTTAGTCGATAAATCCCGCTCTACAACCGGCCCTACCTCGCCACGCTCGCTGAGCGTATGCAATAACTCGTCGACCAGTTTTCGGCTGATTGAAGCCTCCTGTTGAACACTGGCGTTTACCACTAAAACTGAATGGCTCATGTCGATCTCCTGTTGTGTCATCATAAATGTCTACGCGGATTAGCAATGATTCGATTAGTACGCGGTGTCGGCCGCTTGCACGCCAGCTCTGCGCTGAAGCACAGCATCAATAGACCCACCCCCCGCTCCGGATACAGCCAGACTGGCTGCCAAAGCCAACAGAGCAAGGCCAAATTCATAGCCGTTATTACTCATGAACAAACCATTCTCAACATGCACTGCAAAAATGGCGATCAGCATCGTCACAGCCAAAACCAGCGCCGCAGGACGAGTAAACAAACCGAACATCAATGCCAGGCCACCAAAAAATTCGGCACTACCTGCCATAAATGCCATGAGATAACCCGGCTCAAGCCCGATAGACGCCATCCATTGCCCGGTTCCCTGCAAGCCATATCCGCCAAACCAGCCGAACAATTTCTGTGCGCCATGCGCCGCGAAAATGAGGCCACCAGCCAAACGCAGTGGCAGGGTTGCAAGAGACTCGTGATTGCCGCCGAAAAAAAGATTTGTGAATTGTGCGTGATGCATTTCTGTGTCCTCGATAATGTGTTTCATTAGCCATTCTAAGGATCGATAAAAATTCAATAAGAGGCTATATTTGCTGTATATGTTCAAATTTTTTGAAGAATGAATTAATGCTTGGTAATCAATCTCCAATTACGCTCGAAGCCCTGATGGTAATGGATGCCATTGAGAGCAGGGGCTCCTATGCCGCAGCAGCCGAAGCACTGGACAAGGTTCCCTCAGCACTTTCGTACATCGTGCAAAAACTCGAGGAGCAGTTGGATGTCACCTTATTCCAGAAACAGGGGCGTCGATCAGTTCTTACACCTGCAGGCAAACACCTGCTGAACGAGGGACGCAAATTACTCGCCGCAGCCGAACAATTACGCGATAGCACTCGCAGCATTGCCAATGGCTGGGAGAGCCGCATACGCATCGCTATCGATTCATTATTTAATACACAGCGAACGTTCGCACTTTTTGAAGGGTTTTTGCAGGAGCATCCAAACATTGAGCTGGATATTCGTGAAGAGGTAATGAGCGGCAGCTGGGAAGCCCTGATCGAAGACCAGGTAGATTTACTCATCGGTGCGGCAGCGCCGGTCCCACAGCAAAAGGGTATTCATGCCGAGCCCATCGCAAAATTTGATCGCGTATTCGCAGTCAGTAAGAACCACCCTCTCGCTCAGCGTACAAGCCCTGTGACACATGAAGAACTATCCCGAGAACGTACCGTTGTTGTGCACGACAGTGCACGCTCTGCGATACCATGGACCAAAGGCATCATTACGCAAACACGCTACTTTTTTGTGCCGACTGTTGACTGTAAGATTCGGGCCCAATTAGCGGGTATTGGTTGTGGGCACCTGCCACGCCAGCGCGTACAGACTTTCCTGGACCGAGGAGATCTGGTGGAATTGGAAATCGAAAACAATCCCCAGCAAAGCAACTCCGACATGTACATTGCCTGGAAACTGGTTAACCGTGGGAAGGGGCTGCAAGCCCTGAAACAACGTTTTATACAATCCAACATCAATCCAATGCATTCGTGTTAAGGCACGCCAAGGAGCAGACATTGCAATTACAACACATCAGATTGACCCTGTATGCCATCATTCTCACCCTGCTAGGCACGATGGCACAGGCCAAAGGGCTCAAAGACACCGCCAGGATTGACCAGGTCAGCGACCATTTTATGAGCCAAATCGTCGCGGGTAAAACAGGTGACGCCTATGCATTAATGTCGGCTTACGTCGGCGTCAACCTCGAAGCCTTCAATGAGCGTGGCGAACAGGTTAAAACCAGTATGAAGAAACTCAGTGAATCAGTCGGTCAGCCGCTGTCTTACGCACTGGTAAAACGCCAGAACGTAGAGGAGCACTTTTATAAACTGACCTACCTGCTTAAGTATCAAACCGCGGCACTGATTTGGGAGCTTAACTATTATCAACCGGATACCGGATGGTACCTGGTGGATGTCAATTTTAATGTCGACATCAACAAATTGTTCGACTAATCCTTAATCGAGCAAAAAAAAAGCAGACGGTAAAGTCTGCTTTTTCATTTGTTTACAGGCTACTGACTATCCCGCTTTTTCTTATACTGATCGGCAGCTTTGTTAGCTGTTTTCCAAAAAGTATCTTTATCAAGCTTGGAATAACCTTCAACATATTGTGTACAAAAGCGTGTCAACTCGCCATTGACACGACTGGGCTCCAGCAGTGAAGTTTTTACCAGATAATTTGAGGTGGTCATTACTTTTACGTAGCCTGGGATTTCCATCTCCAGATTATCTTTTCCCAGCAGCCCCTCAACATGCGCAATCATTTTTTTGTAATCGATATCTTTGGGGGGAAGATGTGACTGACAGTAAGTGGAGACAAACAAAGTCTGATCATAGATCATGCGTGCAGATTGCGCCAAAGCCTGCTCATCAGTGAGCTTTGGTAGCTCTGGTGATGCTGTGTTTTCTGCCATTGCCGACGTTGCCAGTAACATAGCCGCCGAAATTGAAACAAGTTTTTTGCTTAACATAGTGGAAGTTTATCTCGTTATTGTTTACTGAAACGGAGCCCAAATTAGCAACATGTGAAGCCGTCTTCAAATATTTTGACGTTCTTTTAGAAATAGTTAACACGTTCTACCGCAATTCAGACCTCATTCGTGGCATTACTCAGGCCATGCAGAACGTTTCGCATTTCTTCTGGGTCCTTTACCGTTTCTCCTGACACCGTACTGCGCTGATATCCGGGTTGATAAAAGGTAGCCAGACGACTCACCCAAAAACGAAGAGCTGCAAGCTCCAGAGCATACGGCCAGGCCTTGTGCTCAATGGGCAACCAGAGCCTCACTTCCTGATACCCATCTACCAGAGCCGAAAGGTGCTTTTTCTTATGCTTTCCGTTAAGGTCGGTGCACCAGTCGTTAGCAACAACAGCCAGATCAAACAGCAAAGTGGCATCGCAGGCATGATAAAAATCAATCACGCCCGATATATCGTCCTTTTCGTCAAACAGCACGTTATCGCGAAATAAATCACCATGTACTGTACCCTGCGGGCATTGCTGTAACACCGCATCGTAGGCCGTGTAGCGATTTAAATACCCTGCAAGATCATTGCGCTCACCATCCTTTAATCGTTCCTGCAGTGAATTATAATGCCGCGCTACCCAATGCTGATCCCGCACCAGTGCGCGCGACTCTTTGAAGCCCTGCAGACTCACATGCATCTGCGCAAGCCAGCGCCCAACCGCGCGACAATCCTGTTCGCCTGGATGGTCCAGCGATGCGCCGGTCAAACGCGGTACGATCACCGCCCAGCGGCCGTTGAGCTCGAACAGGCTCTCGCCCCGTGCATCCTGAAGTGGCGCAGGCACGGCAAAGCCGTCTTTCTCGAGGTGCTGCGTGAGTGCACAAAAGTATGGAAGTTCGTCGGTATCGAGGTTTTCAAAAAGGGTCAACACCCAGTGGCGCAATGTCTGCCCTTTATCCTGGGTATCGAGGAAATAGTTGGTATTCTCGATACCCTCACTAATTTCCCGAAGAGATACCACCGGCCCAAGAGAAAAGCGCTCCAACACATCGGCCAGATCCTGCTCTTTTACAGCTGTAAATACTGCCATCTTTTGCTAACTCTCAAGCTTTGCCAGATCAAGACTACCCTGCAAGGCAGCCTGTGTAATCTGGCGATATTCGCCTTCCGACAGCGCCAGAGGATTACCACCAGCGGAGGGATCACACACGGCCATTTGCGCGATGCGTTCTATATCAACATTTTCCAACCCCATATCTTTAAGAGAGTGCGGAATGGCCAGCTGTTCACGCAGGTCCAGCACCCAGTTCAACACCGCATCAAAATCGTGTCGTGACAAACCCAACAGACGTGCCAGGCGCACCATGCGCTCGGCGATCGCCGGCCGATTCGCCACCAACACATAAGGCATCAGCACAGCATTCAACAATCCATGGTGGGCATCATAAAGCGCCCCCAAGCTATGCGCGATCGCATGCATTCCGCCCAAGCCGCGCTGAAAAGCCGTGGCGCCCATCGCTGAGGCCACCAGCATCTGCTGCCGAGCTTCGAGATCACCACCCTCTTTGAAGACGCGCGGCAGGTAGGTGCGAATCAATCGCATACCCTCCAAAGCAATACCTTCTGCCATGGGATGGTAATAGTTGGCACAGTAAGCCTCCATACAGTGCGAAAGCGCATCCATGCCGGTGGCGGCGGTCACTGATGCCGGCAAACCAAGACACAACTCACCATCAAGCAGCACCGTCGCCGGTAACATTTTGGGATGAAAAATAATGACCTTACGCTGCTCCTGCGTATGGGTAATGACCGAAGCACGCCCTACCTCGGACCCGGTTCCCGCCGTTGTGGGCAACGCGATCACTGGCGCCATCCCCTCGATTTTCACCCGCTGCCAATTGTTACCTTCGTCTTCAAAGTCCCATAAGGGCCGATCCTGCCCGACCATTAATGCGATGGCCTTGGCGGCGTCCATGGCCGAGCCGCCACCCAACGCAATCACGCTGTCGTGCCGACTTTCGAGATAACACTTTGCCCCGGCTGCTACCTGTTCACCCGTCGGGTTACCCTTGATCTCGCTGAAAACGTCGACCTCTATCCCCGCTTCGCTCAAGGATGCAAGGATGGCTTGTGTCATGGGCAAATCCCGCAATCCCGGATCGGTCACCAACAAGGGCTGGCGAAAGCCGCGTTCCAAACATAAATCAGGCAATGAACGGTGCCGCCCCGGTCCAACCAATACTTGCGTAGGATAATTCCAGTTGGCCGTCATCCGCGCGGCCAAAGCTTGTGCTTGCGACATGCGCTAAATCTCCTTTAAATGAAAAGACTTGGGCCGCGTTAAATGTTCAAAACCAATACGCGACAAGGTACAGCCTCTTCCTGAATTTTTCACACCAGTCCACGCCAGGCCAGGATCGAGATAGTCACAACGATTAGCGAACACCGTGCCGGTTTCCAGTTGCTCACCCAACGTGGCGGCACGCCCCATATCGCGGGTAAAGATGGCGGCGGTAAGGCCAAACTCCGAGTCGTTCATCCAGCGTACAGCCTCTTCGTCGTTCTTCACCTGCTGAATACCCAATACCGGCCCAAAACTTTCTTCGGTCATGACGCGCATACGGTGATCCACATTCACCAGTAATTGCGGTGCCAAATAGGCTGTTTCGGGCTGACTCATTACAAACTGCTCTTCGGGGATCAGTTTTTCGGCGCCAAGCTGGCACGCCTCTTCAATCTGAGCCCTTACAAAATCTGCAGCCGCTACCGAGACCATGGGCCCCAAAGTGGTTTCAGGCTCATCGGGACGTCCCAACTTATAGCCATTCACAATCTCCACCGCGTGGGCGACAAATTCCTCATATACCTCGGCATGCACATAGGCGCGCTCAATACCGCAGCAGGATTGCCCCGAATTAAACATGGCTCCATCAATAATGGTTTCGGCTGCCTGCCGCACATCGGCATCAGCTCGCACGAAGGCGGGGTCTTTACCACCCAGTTCCAACCCCATACTTTTAAAGTGACCGGCAGCCTGCTGCTCCATAACCTGGCCGCCTGCGACCGAGCCGGTAAAAGCAATATGCGCCACGTCCGGATGCTTAACGAGCTCAGCCACCTGCGCATGACTCAAATGTAAAAACTGCACCAGGCCCTCGGGAAAACCCGCCCGTTGTGCTACCTCCACTATTAATTCCGAACAAAGCGGGGTTTGCGCGGAATGCTTGAGCAACACAACATTGCCCGACAGCAAGGCCGGCACAATGGCGTTGACCGCCGTAAGATAGGGGTAATTTCAGGGCGCCACCACCAAAGTCAAGCCCAGTGGTACCCGTTCGACATAGCGGCGAAACCCGCTTTTTTCGGGCAGCACAATGCGCCCCAGTGCCCCTGGCGCCAGATCAATCATGGTACTGGCGCGATCAATAAAGCTTCGCACTTCGGATGCGCCATAACGAATAGGACGGCCCATCTGCCAGCACAAATGCTCGCTGATGCGCGCCTCTTCTTTCATAAATTCACCAAGAAACTTTTGGCACAAGGCTTGACGCTCTTCGAGACGCACACGTTTCCAGCTAGCAAACGCCTCGCGCGCCGCATCCAGCGCCCGCACGATATCCAGCTCGCTGGCCGTCTCACGCGTCACATAGACCGAGCCGTCAACAGGCGACAGGGTATTAAACGAAGTCATAGCAAAACTCCCCTGTTAGATAATTTCGAAATAGCGACGCAGCTCCCAGTCACTCACATGCTGACGATACTGGCGACTTTCCCACTCGCGCGTGACGGCATAATGATCGACAAAGGCATCACCAAAAGACTCTCGGGCCATGGCTGACTGCCGAAAACGTTCTGCCGACTGATCCAGAGTTTGGGGCAAACGAAGTACCTCGGAAAAAGTCTGTTCGTAGGCATTGCCCTGCACGGCCGGCTCCGGCTCCAGCCCTTCTTCAATGCCGCGCAGCCCAGAAGCCACTGCAGCAGCGAGCGCCAAATACGGATTGGCATCGGCGGCGGTTACGCGCACCTCCACTCGCTGAGAACTGGGTCCACCCTTGATCACGCGCAATGCGGTGGTGCGATTGTCCACCGCCCAGGTGGCATCAGTGGGCGCCCAAAATCCTGGCACCAATCGCGAATAGGCATTCACACTCTGCGCATAGAGGGCACAAAGCTCCGGCATATAGCGCTGCTGCCCCGCCACGAACTGGCGTTGCAAGACACTCATATTATGTTCGCCTTGCAGGTCATGAAACAGTGCCTCGCCCTCTGCATTTTGCAAGGACAAATGGATGTGGCCACTTTGCCCAGGATAATCATTAGACCACTTGGCCATAAAGCAGGCCATCATATCGCGCCGCTGCGCCCACACCTTCACAAAGGTCTTGAACAGATTGGCCTTGTCGGCAGCCGCCAGAGCGGCATCCACATTAATCGCCGCCTCCCAAACGCCCGGGCCGGTTTCGGTGTGCAAGCCTTCGAGCGGAAAGTCCATATTCTCGCAGAACGCGAGCAGATCATGATAGAGCTCAGCATGGGTAGAATTGCGCAATACCGAGTAACCAAAAAAGCCGGGCGTAATGGGCTGTAGCTGACGAAAGTCTTTTTCGCGCACCGAATCCGGACTTTCGTCGAACAGGAAAAACTCATACTCAAAGGCGGCCATGAGGCGATAGCCCATATCTCCGGCCTTTTTCAACACTCGCCTTAAAATACCGCGCGGACAAACAGCTTCTGCATCATCGGCAAATTCGGCCAGAAAAAACAGCATATTGTCTTCTTCGGGCAGCTCTCGGCACGAATCCGTCAAAATGCGCACCGATGCATCGGGGTAGCCGGTCTGCCATCCGGTATATTTAACGCCCGGATTTTCATACAGCTGATCGTTGCTGTCCCAGCCCAACACCACATCGCAAAAGCCAAAGCCCTTGTCGAGGGCCGAGAAGAACTTTTCACGACTCATGTATTTGCCGCGCAATATGCCGTCCATATCGGTGACGGCCACTTTTACGTGCGACAGTCCACGCTTTTCCACCAGTTTTCTGGCTTGCGCGGCCGAACTGATTTTTCTTGCTTCCTGGCTTGCTTGCTGACTCATGCTGACTCCCTTGGCATCGCACATAGCAAAGCACTACGTGCGCAATTATTTTTATTTGGGTCTCTGTTAAATCTAGCAAACAAACCGCGCCAACCCCACCTGTACGGCACAATATTCGTGAAGGATTGTGACAGCGCTGCGCTCGAGAGACGCAAGCTCTCTACAAACCTGCTTTTTGCTTCAAAAACCGCTACAATGCGCGCCCGACTGCTGGCTACACCCGGAACAAAATACCTGACTAAAATACTTGGGTATTATATAATTCGCGTTATCGGACCACGGCAGTCCACCGC
>JBFHVM010000052.1:0-14021 GCA_041589495.1 Oleiphilaceae bacterium
ATCTTTCACGCCTGTCAGTTCTGGAATCACTTCAAGCATGCGCTTTTCAACACCATCCTTAAGGGTAATTGAGACAGCGCTGCAGCCCTGACACCCCCCACCAAACCGTAACACTGCGACTTTGTCTTCGGTGATTTCAACAAGACTCACCTCACCACCGTGCGACGCCAGGCCAGGATTAATATCCGTAACGAGGAGATAGCGTATACGCTCTTCCAAAGTGGAGTTTTCATCGATTTTAGGCATTTTGGCGTTAGGCGCCTTGATCGTGAGCTGGCCGCCCATTTTTTCAGCTGCGTAGTCTACAAACGCCTCTTCCAGAAACGGAATGCTTTTTTTCTCGATATAAAGTTTAAACCCTTCTAACTGCACAACATCGTCATCTTCGACAATGTCTTCTGGCTGACAGTATGCCAGACAGGTCTCTGCATGTTTGGTCCCGGGCTGTGTCACAAACATGCGCACGCCCATGCCTTCCGTTTCCTGATTTTGTACAAGTTGGGCGAGATATTGTTGGGCAGATTCAGAAACAGTAACCATAGTGACCTTGCTAGATGGGTAATCGATGCCATGCATTCTAAGCTTTTTGCAGCTTCCAATAAAGACCTAGTAATTTACTCAAGAATATCTATATCAAAATATTTCAATATAGATGCTTTTGCTGTATGATGCGCGGCTTCTAAACTTGCCTCAAGTCTAATATTCGCACAGGAAACACCATGTCCGATCGAAACACCCGTATTGAACAGCTTTACCAGGCCTTGAAGGAACGTATTCTGATCCTCGATGGAGCCATGGGTACCATGATTCAACGACTGGGTTTCGAAGAGCAGGACTATCGAGGTGAACGTTTCAGTGACCACCATAGCGAAATCAAAGGCAATAATGACTTACTCTGCCTGTCGCAACCGGCTGCCATACAACGTATTCACCAGCAATACCTCGATGCGGGTGCCGACATCGTTGAAACCAACACATTTAATTCCACGCGCGTATCGCAGGCCGATTACGCCATGGAGGAACTGGCATATGAGCTCAACTTTGAAGCTGCCCGTTTGGCACGTCTGGCTGCCGATGAGAAGACGGCCGAAACACCCGATCGCCCACGATTTGTGGCGGGCGCGGTAGGCCCCACTTCGCGTACGGCATCGATTAGCCCTGATGTGAATAATCCAGGCTATCGCAACGTTACATTTGAAGAGCTCTTCGACAATTATTACGAAGCAGTGAAAGGCCTCGTAGATGGTGGTTCCGATATCATTTTGATCGAAACCATTTTCGACACTCTGAATGCCGAAGCAGCCATTTACGCCACGCAGCAGTACTTCATCGATCATAATATCGAACTGCCCATTATGATTTCCGGCACGATTACCGATGCTTCGGGCCGCACATTGTCTGGCCAGACCGCTGAAGCCTTTCTGATTTCGGTAAAACACTGCAAACCCATGAGCATCGGATTTAACTGCGCCTTGGGTGCCGATGCCCTGCGCCCCTATGTCGAAGAGCTATCCGACAAGGCCGAGACTTTCGTTAGCGCCCACCCCAATGCAGGTCTGCCTAACGAATTTGGCGAATACGACCAGACGCCTGCCGAAATGGCCGATATTGTTGAAACCTTCGCGCGCGATGGTTTCGTCAACATTATAGGCGGCTGCTGTGGCTCTACACCGGAACACATCGCTGCGATCGCTGAGCGCGTAGCTCAGTACTCTGCTCGCAAAATCCCTGAAATAGAACCACGACTTCGACTCTCCGGGCTAGAAGCCTTCGCCGCTGAAGACAATATTGTATTTATTAACGTAGGTGAACGCACCAACGTGACGGGTTCACGTCGCTTTTTACGCCTCATCAAAGAGGAGCAGTTCGACGAGGCGCTCGATGTAGCACGCGATCAGGTGGAAAACGGTGCCCAGATTATCGACATCAACATGGACGAAGGCATGCTCGAATCCAAAGAGGCCATGGTGACCTTTTTGAATCTTATTGCCTCTGAGCCAGATATCGCTCGTGTCCCCATCATGCTGGATTCTTCCAAGTGGGAAGTGATTGAAGCAGGCTTACGCGTCGTGCAAGGCAAGGCCGTTGTCAACTCCATCAGTTTGAAGGAAGGGGAAGAAGAGTTCGTCTCCCGCGCTAAAAGCTGCATGCGCTACGGTGCCGCCGTTGTGGTGATGGCCTTTGACGAGAAAGGACAAGCCGATACTTACGAACGCAAAATTGAAATTTGCAAACGCTCCTACGATGTGTTGGTGGGATTGGGTTTTCCTCCTGAAGATATTATTTTCGACCCCAATATCTTCGCCGTTGCAACGGGTATAGAGGAACACAACAACTACGCGGTGGACTTTATCGAAGCCACACGCTGGATTCGCCAAAATCTGCCGCATGCCAGTGTCAGCGGGGGCGTGAGTAACGTCTCTTTCTCTTTTCGAGGCAACGATCCGGTGCGCGAGGCCATTCACTCGGTATTCCTCTTCCATGCAATTAAGGCCGGCATGAACATGGGCATCGTGAACCCAGGGCAACTGGTAATTTACGATGAAATTGATCCCGAGCTTAAGGAACGCGTTGAAGATGTGGTACTCAATCGCCGTGACGACGCCACTGACCGCTTGCTGGAGATTGCAGACCAGTTCCGCGGCCAAAAAGGCGAAAAGCAGGTAGAAAACCTGGAATGGCGCGAATGGCCGGTTACCAAGCGCCTTGAACACGCCCTGGTGAAAGGCATTACCACTTTCATCATTGAAGACACCGAAGAAGCCCGCCAGCAAGCCCTGCGCCCCATCGAAGTGATCGAAGGCCCATTAATGGATGGTATGAATGTGGTTGGCGACCTGTTCGGCGCGGGTAAGATGTTTCTCCCCCAAGTAGTTAAAAGCGCCCGCGTTATGAAGCAGGCAGTGGCTCACTTGGTACCCTTTATAGAGGCCGAAAAAGGACCCGGCCAGCAAAGCAAGGGGAAGATCCTGCTCGCGACCGCCAAAGGCGATGTACACGACATCGGCAAGAATATCGTTGGCGTTGTGCTGCAATGTAACAATTACGAAGTGATTGATCTTGGCGTAATGGTGCCCGCCGACAAAATACTCAAAGCAGCACGTGAACACAAAGTCGACATGATTGGCGTAAGCGGCCTGATTACCCCGTCACTGGACGAAATGGTTCACGTTGCAAAGGAATTGCAACGTGAAGCATTCGATATACCACTGATGATAGGCGGCGCCACTACCTCAAAAGCACATACCGCGGTGAAGATCGAACCTCAGTATGAAAACGATCTTGTCGTGTATGTCACCGATGCTTCACGTAGTGTGAGTGTGGCCACGTCCCTGCTAAGCGACAGCATGAAAGAAAAATTTGTTGCAGATACACGCGCCGAATACGAAACCGTGCGCGAGCGCCGTAAAAACCGTAGTGCACAGAAGAAGTCACTACCCTATGACGCCGCCACAGGTAATTCGCTGCAGCTGGATTGGGAAAACTATACACCAGCGAAGCCCACATTTACTGGCCTCAAGGTATTTGAAGAGTACTCTATCGAAGAACTGGTGCCCTACATCGACTGGACCCCCTTCTTCATTACTTGGGATCTGACCGGAAAATATCCAAAAATATTTGACGACAAAGTCATTGGCGAAGCGGCTCGTAACCTGTTTGAAGATGCTCAAACGATGCTACAAGAACTGATCGAAAAACAACGTATACAGGCGCGTGGCGTGATCGGTTTTTGGCCCGCACAGCGCACCGGCGCCGATGAAGTTACGGTATATACCGACGAGAGCTGCACAACACCGCTGAGCACACTGAACCACCTGCGCCAGCAAAACGAAAAAGCCGATGGCAGCGCCAATCTGTCATTGGCGGACTTTATTGCCCCAAAATCAAGCGGCAAAGTAGACTATCTGGGCGGCTTTGCCGTCACTGCAGGCATTGGCGCAGAGGCACTCGCCAAGGCTTTTGAGGATAAACAGGACGACTACAACTCGATTATGGTCAAAGCATTGGCCGACCGATTGGCCGAAGCCTTCGCGGAACGCATGCACGAGCGCGTACGCAAGGAATTCTGGGGTTATGCTGCGGATGAAACCTTCGATAATGAAGCACTCATCAAAGAGAAGTACCGAGGCATCCGCCCAGCACCGGGCTACCCAGCCTGTCCAGACCACACCGAAAAAACAGCACTGTTCAATTTACTCGATGCAGGGAACAACGCGGGCATGGAGCTTACCGAACACTTCGCCATGACGCCTGCAGCTTCGGTCAGCGGTTTTTACTACGCCCATCCAGAATCCAAGTATTTCTCGGTTGGCAAGATCAATAAGGACCAGGTAGAAGATTACGCCAAACGCAAAGGCATGAGTGTTGAAGAGGCGGAGCGCTGGCTCAGCCCTAACCTGTCTTACGATTAATTTTTAGTTCGCCTGCCCACCACGGCACTTATCCAAGGCAAGCGGGTCTAAACCAAAGTTTAATCGCGCCGCAAAAACTGGTAATCTTACGGCCCCCAAAATGGGGCCCTCTGGATATCCTGCCGGCCCAGTAACGTTTGAGAAGGTTTATGTACAAATACGACGGATACGACAAGCGCATCATTCAAGAGCGCGTCGACCAGTTTCGGGGTCAAACCGAACGCTATTTCAACGGCACTCTAGCCGCCGACGAATTTCTGCCGCTACGTCTGCAAAACGGCCTGTATGTGCAGCGCCATGCACCTATGTTGCGCGTAGCTGTGCCCTACGGCATGCTGTCTTCGGACCAGGTACGCAAGCTGGCGACCGTCTCCCGTGACTACGACAAGGGTTATGTACACTTTACGACGCGTCAGAACGTTCAGTTCAACTGGCCCGAAATCAAAGATGTGCCCGATATTCTGCAAGAACTGGCCGACGTTGAAATGCACGCAGTACAAACCAGTGGTAACTGCATTCGAAACACGACGACGGATCAATTCGCAGGTGTTATTGCTGATGAAGTGGTTGACCCACGCCCTTATTGCGAAATTATCCGTCAGTGGTCCACCTTCCACCCCGAATTCGCATTCTTGCCACGTAAGTTCAAGATTGCCGTAAACGCCTGTCCCAACGCTGACCGTGCTGCCATTCTGGTCCACGACATCGGGGTTGAGATTGTTAAAAACGACAAAGGCGAAATCGGCTATAAGATCTTCGTTGGTGGCGGTCTCGGCCGTACCCCGGTAATTGGCTCACTAATTAGAAGCTTTTTGCCCGAAGAAGACCTGCTGACTTATCTCGAAGCCATCCTGCGCGTTTATAACCGCCAGGGTCGTCGGGATAACAAGTACAAGGCACGTATCAAGATTCTGGTAAAAGCCACTGGCCCCGAAGAATTTGCCAAGCTGGTCGAAGAAGAATGGGCTCATATTAAAGAAACCGACACCAAGTTGACCCGCGAAGAGATCGAACGCGTAAAAGCCTTCTTTACCGAGCCTGCTTATGTGGCTCTCAGCAACGAGCCGGCTGCACTGGTCGAAAAACGTGAAGAAAACAAAGCCTTCGCCAATTGGCTCAAGCGCAACCTCAACGAGCATAAAAAGCCGGGTTACGCCATCGTCACGCTTACGCTCAAGAAAACAGGCACTCCTCCGGGCGATGCTTCCGATAAGCAACTTGAGATCATTGCGGATCTGGCAGACAAGTACAGCTTTGGTGAAGTGCGTGTCACGCATGATCAGAATATCGTGCTGGCTGATGTACGACAGGATCAATTGTTCGATTTGTGGCAGGAAGCCTTCGCCGCCGGTTTTGCGACCCCCAACCTGGGTATGTTGACTGATATTATCTGCTGCCCCGGTGGCGATTTTTGCGGCCTGGCCAATGCCAAATCCATTCCCGTTGCTGAGCAGATTCAGGTGAAATTTGACGACCTGGACTACCTCTACGATCTGGGCGAAATTGAGCTTAATATTTCCGGTTGTATGAATGCCTGTGGCCACCACCATGTTGGCAACATTGGTGTACTGGGCGTGGACAAAAAAGGCGCCGAATTCTACCAGGTATCGCTGGGTGGTGATTCAGGCCGAGACGCTGCCATAGGCAAGATCCTCGGCCCCTCATTCGCTCGTAGTGAAATGCCTGAAGTGATCGAAAAGATCATCAATGTCTTTGTCGAAAATCGTCAACCAGAAGAGCTGTTTATTGATACCTACAACCGTATTGGTATCGACCCATTCAAGGAGCGTGTATATGCCAAAGCTGATTAAGAACGGTACCGTTCAGGAAAATAATTGGACGCTACTGGCGCGCGATCACGAAGGCGATGTCCCGGCTGGAGAAACGCTTGTCCCGCTTGACCAGTTTTTGGCCAATGCAGACACGCTTTCGGCGCGCTCTGATGTCGGCGTATGGCTCGATAGCGACCAAGGCCCCGAAGCACTGGCGCCCTATCTGGATAAACTGGACGTAGTTGCCATCAACTTCCCTAAGTTTGTCGACGGCCGAGGTTATTCCTATGCCCGTGTACTCCGCGAGCGATTGGGTTTTAAAGGCGAAATTCGCGCTATTGGCGACGTATTGCACGACCAGCTGTTTTTTCTGAAGCGTTGTGGCTTTGACGCATACGCCATTCGCGAAGACAAAGATGCTGAAGCAGCGCTGGCTGGATTGAGCGATTTCAGTGAAACCTATCAGGCTGGAGTTGATCAGCCTAGCCCCCTGTTCCGACGCAGAGCTTAACGACTCTTAGTTTTAAAAAGGGCGCCTCTGGCGCCTTTTTACTCAAGCCTCTTTTAAAATCCGCCTTCGTCACTGTCCAACACCGCTTGTAGCGTCGCCAGTTGAGCCCTAAAAGGCGTCGAAGCCTTCACTGCATCTCGATAAAGCGGCTGGCGCACCTGAGCTACCGATGCCGTTCGGACTGCGCGCTTATTCCGGTGGAAGGCAATACAGGCAGGCTGCAATTCCAGGCCGCAAAATTCAAGCAGCTTGCTGATTTCTGACTCGGAATCCTTGATCAGCGCTTCATAATTAGCTTCATAGATTTGATCGGGAAAACGCTCCGCCCACATGCGCATAAGCGAACCATAGGCATTGAAGTACTGGCCCAGTTCTTTTTGATCGTTGCTGTAAGCATGGCTACCACTGAAATTCTGCTTATAAATGGAATAACAGGTCTCAAGTGGCTCTCGCGTGCAGTGAACGATTTTGGCATTAGGCATTAAAGCTGCTATCAAGCCAATAAGCATAAAGTTGTAGGGCATTTTATCGGTAAAGTAAGTCGCTGTTTGCCGCTTGCGTACCAAATCAAGATAGGATTGCAGGGCGCGCTTACCCGCACTAACCCTCTCATCAACAGCAACCGGTTTAAACAGGTGCTGACCTTCCTTTTCAAAGCATTTACGTAAATCTTCGATCTCGCCTTCGGCCTCAACCTCGGAGTGGCTACTGAGGATCTGCTCAATCAACGTTGTACCCGATCTAGGCATACCCAGCACAAAAACAGGTCCCGATTCCTCCATCACATACGGTTTTGCCGCAGCAATAAATTCATCATCAAAGGCATCCACAAGCAACTTAAACTGCTTGAGCGTTTCTTCGTGACTGTACTGATACTGCTGTCGATTAAGCCTATTAGCCATTTCGAGAGCACTAAAACTTGCCGCTGGGTCTCGCTTTTCGTAGTACATTGCCAACATGTAGCCGATATTCATACGTGCAGCGCCATCTAGTCCCGGCTGATTTAACCTTCGTTGTAACTGAGGAAGAATCTCATCAAGCAAGGGCTCTTTCTTACGCTTGCCATAGATGATCAGGTTGCGCAGCGCAGCCAGGTTACCCGGATTTAGTTCTACTGCTTTCTGAAAACACTTATAACCCTTCTCGTCGTCGCCAAGACGACAAAGAGCCAAGCCCTTGAGGTTTTGCGCATTCGGGTTTTGTGGTGTTAGGCGGAATAACTTTTTCAGCGTTGCAAGCGCCCGCTCCTCTTTCTGACAAGCAACCTGAGTACCGGCCAACTGCTCTAGCAACGGAGCCTGCTCTCCAACCAAGCCGATCAATTGCTCAAGCCAGAGTTCTACCAAATCGTGCTCACCCAACTGAGAGGCAATATGAACCGCCTGCTGCACCAGCGAAACCTCTTTAGGCAATCCTTCAACCGCCGCCTTTAAATGCGGTATTGCCTGCCGTGCTCGCCGGGTTTGGCACAAAAAGCTAGCGTAGTGGGCCTGCACAACGGGATGGCCGTTAGATGCGTTGAGTAGCTGTTTAAACAGATGTTCGGCTTGCTCCAAGTTGCCTGACTGTTGAGCGGCGAGCGCCTCTTGTAACTGTTGCTGCATAGAAAAAGGTCTTATTTTTTATAGATGTTACTCAAGCCCTATAATCAGCGGGCATTTCGGGTTGACGGCTCCAGGCCGCCAGAAAATGTAGCACTACCATGACACTAAAAACACTAAGTACCCCGCAAAGCAGGTATAAACCCTTGTAATCAATCCAGCCTGCCAAGGCGCCACTCAATGCACCAAGCACTCCGCTCAATACTATCTGCAGGCTTGCCTGCAAGGTATAGTCGCTACCTTCTTGTCCGGCACGACACCAGCGCATCATCCAGGCAAACAGAACAACCGTAGATACGCCGTCACACAGTTGCTCCAAGCCCACCAGCCACTGAACCGACTGCCAATCCAGGCTTGGAATAAAACCAAATGCGCTTACGCTCAGCCCCTGAAGTAATGCCCCTGTTATCAACATCACCCTGGCACCTGCTTTAGCGTATAACCAGCCTCCGATTGCAGCGCCGACTAGCCCTGCTATTGTCGAATAAACAGTCAAACTGGCGATCAACGAGCGGTCAAAGCCAAGATCCACCAACATCGGTTTGAGCATGGTTGAGCCCAAAGAATCAGAAAGTTTGTAACTCAGCAGCACCATGATCCACAACAAGATATTTCGTTGTGTTAAAAATCCCTTAAATGTCGCCAGCCAGGTGGTAGACACTGAACCAGTATTATCCCCGTTTACCGTCGATGCAGTCGTTTCATGGCGATGCTGGTATAAGGGCCACATTAATAATACAAGTAAGCCAGCATACGCCAGATAGATAAAAGACAGGCTTAAATGTACGGATAGTAAGAGCAATCCGCTACCACCCACCAACATGCCCACCTTATAACCCGCGACTTGTAGCGTATTGATCCACCCTAGCCGCGTTGCCGGTGTTAATGATGCGGCCAATCCATCGGTAGAAATGTCCTGTGTTGCCGAGGCAAGGTTAAGCACGAGAAGCGCAGCAAGAAGTGGAAGCATAGAACCCATAACACCGGGCTGCAGAAGAGCAAGCAGAAAAAAACAACAGGCGGAGACTGTTTGCATCCGTAGTATCCAGAGCCAGCGTAAACCCGGCTTTCGATCAACCCATGGTGCCCAGAAGACCTTCAAAAGCCATGGCAATGCAAGTAACTTCAAGCTACCAATTAATGCAAGAGATGCCCCTGCTTCTCGTAAGAAAACGGGCATGGCATGTGCAATTAGCCCACCAGGTATTCCTTGGGCAAAGTAAAGGGCGCCCAATACCAGCGCCAATTGAGAAAACCTCAGCTGGTTAGTCATAGCGTTATGATGGGGATTGGGTTATCGAAAAATACTGGTGCGTCTCGGGTTCAACATATCACAACACTGGTGTATCCGCGATAGTGCTTCCGAGAGCACTGTTCGATTAATATCGAACTCTCCGCGCGGAAGCAAATATTCCATATGCACGGTACAGCGCTCCAGTGTTTGGGGCAAAGCAATAAACATATCAGCGACATCGCCCAAAGCCCGACACGAATCAGTCTCCCCCTGCATCCCTCGCTCACAAGTATGCTGGAACAGATTCTTGTTTAGTATTCCTGTTTCGGCAAAAAGCCGGGCAAGCTTTTGTATTGAACTTCGTAATCCATGCACATGAAGATCAAAATCGTAGCGTAATAACTCACCGCTCACAGCCAACAAGCTGGATAAAACCTTCTCGAGACTGTCACGCTTATTACTTAGTTGCTGGCATTGATGTGCGTTCAGACCCGTGGAACTTGAATCGAGCACCGGGCTCAACATGCCTAACCACGCAGCATGAGCCCTGTTGAAATATAACGCACTTCCCAGTTTAATGTGCGCCACGCAGTCTAATAGCTGATTGTGCCCGCCTAATTTATCTAAACGGTCACTGGTCTCATTGGCAATGATGAGAATCTGATCGTCTAGATCCAGCTGTGCTTCTCCAACATGTTGGGGGAAACCAGTCCCATCCTCGCGGGCATGGTGGTGAAGCACCAGCTCCGAAACGCGTTCCTCCCGTTGCATATGGCTCTCGAGAAAGATGGAACTGACAAGCGGATGAGAATCGGCTTGGAGCTGTTTGCTGGACTGCGCGATGAAGGGCCCATTAACTCGCGATATAAAGCCGCTTACATCGGCGTCAACGGCATGTCGCCCTAAATCCTGCAACAGGCCAGCGTAAAAAAGTGCGCGTTGATGCTTGAGATTCAAATTGCAATGACGCGCCACCATCATGCAAGACCAAGCACAAAACAACCCTCGTTCGAAGTCGATTTGGGAGCGAGTATGCAAAACGGTCAATGCGCGCATCACTTCGGAATACTGTTCAAGATCCTGACAGAGATCCACAATCAGAGGCCAACACTGTTGGCGTTGATTAAGCTGATCCAACAAAGGATGGGATTCGATAAAGTGCTCGAATTCGATTAATAAGCTCGCGGCATTGATATAATGATCACCGGTCGAATGCTCACTGAAAGTCATAGCCTTGGGGCCCCGATACTGCTAGTCGATGCTCACCCGGAAACCTGATATTCGACTTTAGTGACAGCCAAGTTCTGCGCCGCCCAACCATTCGTGTCGCCGGATTATTATAAAGATAGGCGAGGCAACCCGGTTATACCAACATCACAGACACTTTTTTGAGGCAACCCTCACTTATGGTCGATCGATGGCAATACTGTCATAGTCGAAGGTAGTAGCGGTTGTAGCCTGCGCGGTGTCCTTTTCAACTGGCGTTGCAGTCTTCGGCTCAAAAGTCTGTCTGGATTCAAGCGGCATTGCGGGAACCGGTGTCGGAGCAAGACTGATGGGACTTAGCAAGGCTTCTAGGCGCTGCTCAAGCTTCGCTACTTTGTTTTGAATTAACTGTATCTCTTCGTCTTTTTTCTGTACTACCTGCTCCAGCGAACGATATTGTTTAATACCTTTAGCTACCTCTTGCTCTTTAGCGATAAGCAAGTTAGCGAGGCGATCTACTTCTGCGCGCGTCTCACGTTGGCGAGCACTCAGCGCGTCAAAAGCCGTCTGACTGGCCTGTAACTTGCCCCTCAACAAGCTATCCTGCTGCTGCAAGTTGGTGAGCTGTGTGCCAATCTTTTTGTTCTGTAAGGTAAGAGTCTGCACCTCTTCCTGCTTTTGACTCAGCAGGTCCTCCAGACCTCGCCCCTCCTCTTCAAGCGCCTTAATTCGGCGCTTGAGTGTCGCCACCAAGTCGGCATTAAGTTGATTTTGCTCCGAAATAAGGCCTTGCTCACTTTGCAGTTCGCTTTTCAGCGTTTGCATTTGTTCCGCCAGTAACTTTCGTTTCCTTTCTACTTCATTTCGTTGCTGAGTCAGCACGTCAATTTTAGACAACAGCTCGCGCCGATCTTCCCCGCCCAGCTCAGACTCCGTTTGCTTCAACTGCAAATCCTGGTAAAGAAACAGACTTAGTGCCGCAAACCCTATGGCCGCTACCAATAACAAGGGCCAGACGAGACTCAATATGGTGTTTCTGCGCTGCAGGAACGCGATCCATTGACGAGCCAGATCCAGCTCATTACCACTTGCGGCTTGCTGTGCATTCGGCATTATCTTTCCCTATTGTTGTCGTCAACGACTCGCTTTGGCAAAACGGGTTTTATTTTTTGGCTAAATCAGCGCACAATGCCGCGTGTCGTCCACACTCAAAAATTATTTTCAATCATGAATGATCTTTATTTATCACTCGCAAACTCTACCCTTGGCAAAAACGTTTTTGAAGCACTAAATTTACCCAAACCACCAGAATTAATGCGCAGTGGCGACGATACTTTATCTCACCCCAGAGGAGCCATACTTTTTGCCGCAGTAAAAGGAAGCCAATATTACCGGGGTATTGCACAGCATCTCAATGCTGATTCGATCAAACTGTTCACCCCTGTTTTCGACGATCACCTAGCCGCTAGCCAGTTTACCAACCTCCAAGGCAATAAGGTTTTTGCCAAAGCCCAGTCGGTCAATTTTTCGACTCGCAGCCAACGCCAGTTCAGGGCATTGGTGCTTGATGCCAGCGGGTGCCAAACCCCGGTTGATCTGGACGCCCTCTATGCTTTTTTTCACAAACTCATTTCAAAGGTAAAAAACAACGGCAGGATAGTCATCATCACTAATGACAGCCGTGACAAAAAGCACGTACTTGCATCATCCATCGCGGCAGGAATCAACGGTTTTGCAAAATCCATCGCTAAAGAAACCGGCAAGCGCGGAATTTGCTGCAATCAGATCGAAGTCGTTAGAGCGAGCGAACGCCAATTGCGCGCGCCCTTGCATTTTTTATTGAGTCCCAAATCGGCATATATTACCGGTCAGTCGCTACGACTGGATGCAAATGGCAGCGGACCAAGAAAATTCGATTGGCAATCACCGCTGGCAGATAAAACCTTGCTAGTTACCGGCGCCGCGCAAGGTATCGGAAAGGAAACCGCGCTGGTATTGGCCCGTGATGGTGCGCGTGTTATTTTGCTAGACATCCCAGCCAACGGCAGCAAATTGCGCAAGCTGGCAGAACAGATTTCCGGCCACGCAATTGAATTGGATTTAATTGAAGATACGGCTCCCGAACAACTCCTCGAAATAATCGCGTCCCAACTCGGTGGAATCGATGGCGTGATACATAACGCAGGCATTACGCGAGACAAGACACTGGCTCGTATGCCGCAACATTTTTGGCAACAGGTACTTAAAATCAATCTGCAACGCGTGATTGAGATCAACCAGCTGTTACTTGACCGCTCCGCCTTGAACCCCCATGCCAGATTGGTGTGCATATCGTCCATCTCAGGAATCGCGGGGAATTTTGGACAAAGTAATTATGCGTTAAGCAAGGCTGCTGTTGCAGGCTATTGCGAACGATTAGCGCCACACCTCACGCAGGGCATCACCATTAATGCCATTGCCCCCGGGTTTATCGAGACCGATATGACGCAAAAAATCCCGCTGCTCATGCGAGAAGTCGGACGCCGCAGTAATTCGTTTTCACAGGGCGGATTGCCGCTTGATGTCGCTGAGTCAGTGGCACTATTTTGCCACCCCGCTGCCAGCGCGTTAAATGGCAATCTGTTACGCGTGTGCGGGCAAAGTTTACTGGGCCGCTAGCGTAGCGGCTCAGGGGAAAATTCCCCGAGCTCCAGCAATAGCTCGGGATCCATTCTGACTTCATACCAGTTTATACGCCAATCGAGGTGCGGTCCGGTCGACCTGCCCCCCTGACCAACCCGCCCCACAACTTCACCCTGCTTAACCTGTTGACCTTCCTCGACCAACACCTCGCTGAGATGAATAAATGTTGAGGAGAACCCATAGCCGTGATCCATGATCAGGGTGCCTCCCGAATAGTACATATCATCATGAACCAGTGTCACGATTGCATCAGCGGGTGCCACCACTGGCGTGCCTACAGGCGCCGCATAATCAACGCCAAAATGCGGTCGTTTTGGAATGCCGTTGTAAACCCTACGACTGCCGTAAACCCCGGTACGGGGGCCATTGAGTGGCTTGATAAAGGCCTGCGTAAAATGTGTAACCGGTAGTGATTGTTGCCTGGCCTGTTTCACCAGTGCGGTCTCGGCACGAATTCTGGCCAGCACGGATTCGGGAGGTGTTACCGTTTTTTGCGGAACTCCGTCTACCCGTTGTTCATGATAAGTACGCTGGTTAAGCCTTAGCACTCTATTCATGCACTGTAACTCGGAATCGCACCATCGAAGGTTTTGTTCGCTGGCG
>JBFHVM010000053.1:0-13955 GCA_041589495.1 Oleiphilaceae bacterium
CACACGCTTCGCCACACTGGCACTGGATTCGGCATCATCACCGGCCAGAACCACCTTGCCCGGCTGCACGCCGACCTCTACCTGTAAATCGAAGCGATCCAGCAAGGGCCCCGATAGTTTATTGCGATATCGACTTACCTGCTGGGCAGAGCACTGACAACTCACCGTGGGATGCCCCGTATAGCCGCATGGACACGGATTCATCGCCGCCAGTAATTGAAAGCGCGCCGGAAAACACAAACTGGCTTGTGCCCGCGCGATATGAATTTCGCCGCTCTCCAGGGGTTCACGCAGCACTTCGAGTACCTGTCGGCCAAATTCCGGTAGTTCGTCGAGAAACAGCACACCGTGGTGTGCCAGTGAAATTTCACCCGGCTTAGGCAAACTGCCGCCTCCCACCAAAGAGGGCGACGATGCACTATGATGCGGCGTGCGGAATGGCGCTGAAAGAAACTGCTCACCCAGGCGGGAATGGCCTACCAAGGAGTATAAAGAGGCAACTTCGAGCGCCTGTGATTTGTCCAGCGGCGGCAACAAACCCGGCAATCTGGCTGCCAGCATGCTCTTACCGGTTCCAGGCGGACCATAAAAAAGCAGGTTATGTCGACCTGCGGCAGCCACTTCGAGCGCCCGGCGTGGTAAAAACTGCCCCTGCACATCGCGCAAATCAGGCGCACTGGCTGCGCCAACATTGGGCATCTGTGCCTTAATAGGTGGTAAAACATCCCCTTCCCGGCAATGACGACAGAGCTCCAAAAGATGTTTTGCACCAAAAACAGGCTCGGCACCACTCCACGCCGCCTCTTCGGCATTATCTGAAGCCACCACAATGGCTCGTCCAGCTTCGCCACAGGCAATGGCTGAGGGCAACACCCCATGCACGGGGCGCAACTCACCAGTTAGACTGACTTCAGCCAGAAATTCCATGTTTGCACAAGGTAGCTCGGGCAATTGCCCTGTTGCCAGCAGAATGCCCATTGCGATAGCCAAATCATAGCGCCCTCCCTGCTTTGGCAGATCAGCGGGCGCCAGATTGATCGTGATGCGGCGGGTAGGGAATTCAAAGCCGGAATTAAGAATAGCGCTGCGCACACGCTCACGACTCTCGCGTACGGCAGTTTCTGGCAGTCCCACGATGGTGAGAGAGGGAAGGCCGTTGGAAATGTGGGTCTCGACGCGCACCAATGGTGCATCAATACCCAGTTGGGCGCGTGTATAGACGATTGAAAGGCTCATGGGCATCCTTGTCCGAGCTGAGAGGCGGGCGTCCTGCCCTACCAGTGTTTGTAAAAGCTTACTCTGCCAGTCTGGCTTCGAGTTCGGCGACTTCTTTTTCAAGCTGCTCGAGTCGCTCGCGGGTGCGTAGCAAGACTGCTTGCTGTGCGTCAAATTCCTCCCGACTCACCAGATCCAGCTTGGCCACAATACCACTCACCAGTATTTTGAGATTGGCACTCAGGTCGTCTTGTGCCGACTTGGTAGCATCGGGCAGAATCTGGCTCACCTGTTCGTGAATCGTGTTTAATAAGTCCTGCGGGTTCAACATGCGCCTCTCCACGTTCGTGACAACTGCTTGGGCACGCAGTCTAGCACGCTTTACCCATGCACTCACCACAAGCAGCGCACACAATAGAATCGTCTCTGGAAGTACGCAAACGATAGCAAGACCCACCATGCACCAGAGAAGTGCGTTATTTTGGTGCGCATAATTTCACCTCGCACCATGCTGATGCCTTTTTGCACAGCTCGCAACTAACGAAAAGCGCTATCTAACTGTTTACAAAGACTTTTTATAAGATGGCACGCACGCTGCTTTAAAGGCTCCAGCAATCTTAAGGTCGCGCTTTAGTGCGACACAACAAAATAGATGACTGAGATAGCTTTTTTAATTACTGGCGGCATAGAAAGGAGACATCCATGAAACTCGTAACTGCCATTATCAAGCCTTTTAAGCTGGATGACGTGCGTGAAGCGCTGTCTGAAATCGGCGTTCAAGGCATCACCGTGACTGAAGTCAAAGGCTTTGGTCGTCAGAAAGGTCACACTGAACTGTACCGCGGTGCAGAGTACGTGGTGGACTTTCTTCCTAAAGTAAAAATCGAAGTAGCTATCGGTTCTGATCTGCTGGATCAGGTAATCGAAGCGATTTCAAAAGCAGCTAACACAGGCAAAATCGGTGACGGCAAGATCTTTGTTTCCGCATTGGAGCAAGCGATCCGTATTCGTACCGGCGAAACTGGCACTGACGCCGTTTAATTTAACTTTTATCCCATTTCATAAAGCCTAGTACGGAGGGCTCCAATGGAAAACGTAATGAACAACATTTATGAACTCCAGTACGCCATGGACACCTTTTATTTCCTGGTGTGTGGCGCATTGGTCATGTGGATGGCAGCGGGTTTTGCCATGTTGGAAGCGGGTCTAGTACGCGCCAAAAACACCACTGAAATCCTCACCAAAAACGTCGCGCTGTTTGCAGTAGCCTGCACCATGTACCTGATTTGCGGTTATGAAATCATGTACGGTGGCGGTTACTTCCTGACTGGTACCGACAATGTTTCCAATCTCGACGTTGCTGCGGTACTGGCTGCTTCTGCCGAGAACGGTTTCGACGGTGATTCAGTTTACTCAGGCGCGTCCGACTTCTTCTTCCAGGTGGTATTCGTAGCGACTGCGATGTCTATCGTATCTGGTGCAGTTGCTGAGCGCATGAAGCTGTGGGCTTTCCTGACCTTCGCCGTTGTGATGACGGGTTTCATCTACCCCATGGAAGGTGCCTGGACTTGGGGCGGTAGCTCTGTATTCGGCCTGTACGAGCTGAGCTACAGCGACTACGCCGGTTCCGGTATCGTTCACATGGCTGGTGCTGCCGCGGCTCTGGCTGGCGTACTGCTGCTGGGTGCACGTAAGGGTAAATACGGTCCTCAGGGTCAAGTTAACGCCATCCCTGGTGCCAACCTGCCTCTGGCAACGCTGGGTACCTTCATCCTGTGGATGGGCTGGTTCGGTTTCAACGGTGGTTCTACTCTGAAGCTGGGCGGTATCGCCGTAGCGAACGAAGTCGCCAGCGTATTCCTGAACACCAACGCTGCTGCAGCGGGTGGTTTGATCGCTGCCCTGATCGTGGCTCGCGTACTGTTCGGTAAAGCGGATCTGACCATGGCTCTTAACGGTGCTCTGGCTGGCCTGGTCGCCATCACTGCGGAACCTGCTGATCCTACTCCTCTGCTGGCCACTATCATCGGTGCGATCGGTGGTGTGATCGTAGTCTTCTCCATCGTGACTCTCGACAAGCTGAAGATCGACGATCCTGTCGGTGCTATCTCTGTACACGGTGTTGTGGGTCTGTGGGGTATCTTCGCGGTACTGCTGTCTGACGCTGACGCAACCTTCTCTGGTCAGCTGGTTGGCGCATTGACTATCTTCGTCTGGGTATTCGTAACCAGCCTGGTTGTTTGGGGCATCATCAAAGCTGTGATGGGCATCCGCGTATCGGAAGAAGAAGAGTACGAAGGTGTGGATCTCTCCGAGTGTGGTATGGAAGCCTACCCAGAGTTCACCAAAGACTAATAAGAGCACGGTCTCTTATACCAAAGGCGCCCATTGGGCGCCTTTTTTTTGCACAAAAACTTACGAAATAAGAATTGAAGCTGTGTTGGACCTCAACTATTTTATGAGTGCATAAACCCCATTTTTGGCCGCGGTAAAGTAACAAGATGATAGATAAAAAAGATGTTGCAGCGCGCTACGCCGCCATCAGCGAAGACCTTAACGAGGCCAATCTGGAAGCGCCAAAACCTGCGGAACGCCGCGAGTTTGCGCGCCGTGCTGCACGCTGGGCGGTCAAGATCACCACCCAAAAAAGAGAAGTGCTACATTGCCGCACACGTGACGTTTCTGAACGTGGCATCTCCGTTCAAAGCCCGTACGATTTCAATATGCGCGCCCAGGTACTGCTCGAAATCAACGTCACCTACAAAGGCCTGCAAAAAATGATCAAGGCTGTAGGTGAAGTCCGGCATAGCGCCTTCGCCGGTGATGGCTTCGCGATAGGTATCTTCCTGAAAGAAGCGCCTGCCACAACCACGAACTTTTTGAGAAACTATTCGAATAGTCGGATATAACGTTAGAAGACGCAGTATGGGGTCAGAAGCGGGTTTTGCCAATCCTGTAGGTCGACATTTATGTCGACAGCAGTAACAGAAGTAGAAGCGTCTTCCGACCAATCATTTAACGACATACATCCGACTAATCAGCCAACACCTTCCGCATAAACTCCGGCTGCGCCAGTGCCGCTTCGTGAATACCCTGATTGTAGTATTCCGTGGCAAAGGCTTTATTCCCCGCATCCTCACGGCGGTATTCCTTCACGGAGCCTTCTTTGCGCGCCATGGTCGCACTCCACCAGCCGGTGGGATAGACCGGCTGCGGGAAAGGCATGGTGTGCACGCTGGCAAAACCGGCTGCTTTGAGATCTTTATGCACGTCGGCAATGATGCTGTGGGTGTGCAGTAACGGCGACTCCGACTGTTGCACGAGAATACCCTGATCCGAGAGCGCACGGGCACAATCGCGGTAAAAATCCACGGCAAACAAACCTTCTGCTGGCCCCACCGGATCGGTGGAATCAATAATCACCACGTCCACGCTGCCGGGCTCTGCATTTTTCATCCAGGCAATACCATCATCAAACAGCAGGGTCGCGCGAGGATCGTCGTTGCTTTCACAGAGTTCCGGGAAATACTGTATGGAGAGGCGCGTCACACCCTCGTCGATGTCCACCTGCACGGCACTGTCCACACCGGGGTGCTTGAGTACTTCGCGCAACGTACCGCAGTCGCCGCCACCAATAATCACCACGCGTTTAGGGTTGGGATGAGTGAACAGGGCAGGATGTGACATCATTTCGTGGTACAAAAAGTTATCGCGCTGAGTAAGCATGACACAACCATCAATCACCATCAGGTTGCCGAACGTTTCGGTTTCGTAGATTTCGAGTAACTGATACGGACTCTGTTCCTCATGCAGTTTACGTTTAATCTGCAATGAGAAAGCCGTCCCTTCGTTTTGAAATTGTTCGGTGAACCACTGGTTGTTATCCAAGGTCATGTTGATCTCCTGTGCCTGTAATGTGCCTTCAAGGTGAGCACGCTGTCATAGCGCGCATTCTAGTCTGGCTTGTTGTTGTGTGCAGTAATTTATTTAAGCTGCAGCATTACATTTTATCTAGGCAGCCAAACCGGCTTGCGTTAGCATGCGAGCGTAAACAATCACCCTGCTGTAAGGGCTTCTAACACGATGCAAACACTCTACAACCACCAACGCTGGGGCAGCGGCTACGTACAGGTCAATCAACAGGGCGAACTATTGATCTGCCCTACCCGGCAGGCCGACCACCACGTTACTGTCAGTGAGCTGTTAACCCGCGTTGAAGCCATCGGCCTGCGCACACCCGTATTGGTGCGTTGTCGAGACATACTGCATGATCGCGTAAACTGCCTGGTTGAAACCTTTAATCAGGCCTGCGAGACCCATAGTTACCGAGGGCACTATCAGGTGGTGTACCCCATCAAGGTGAATCAGCAGCGCCGTGTGGTCGAGGAAATCGTGCAGGCACAACCGGCGCGCAGTAATGGCCAGGTGGGGCTCGAAGCCGGTTCCAAGCCCGAACTGCTAGCCGTGTTGGCCATGGCGCTAGAGCCTGGTGCCACCATCGTGTGCAATGGCTACAAAGACCGCGACTATATTCGCATGGCCTTAATGGGCCAAGCTCTCGGTTACCGCGTGTATATTGTGGCCGAAAAGATTTCCGAAATTCCGCTGATACTGGATGAAGCCGACAAGCTGAGTCTGCGCCCATTGATCGGAGTGCGCGCTCGCCTGGCCACCATTGGCAAAGGCCATTGGCAGAATACCGGCGGCGAAAAGTCCAAATTTGGCCTGTCATCCACACAATTGATCGAAGCCATAGGCGTACTCGAAGCACATAACAGCCTGGATTGTCTGCGCCTGCTGCACTTTCATTTGGGGTCTCAGATTGCCAACATTCGCGATATTCATAAAGGGCTGCAGGAATGCGCGCGTATCTACAGTGAATTGCGCCGCCACCACTGCCCCATCGAAACCGTGGATATCGGTGGTGGCCTGGGCGTGGATTACGACGGTACAGGCTCGCGCAATATCTGCTCCATCAATTACCAACTCTCGGACTATGCCTACAACGTGGTGCAGGCCTTTAAAGAAGAGTGCGAGCTGAATCAGCTGCCCCACCCTAACCTGATCAGCGAATCGGGCCGTGCCCTCACCGCTCACCATGCCTTGCTGATCACCGATGTGGTGGCACGCGAAGTCCCTCACGCAGCAGCCCCCGTGGCACCGCAGGACGAAGCACAGATCAGCCCACTGTCTCATCTGTGGCGCGACTATCAAGCCCTGCAAAACGGCGGTTCACAACGCTCGCTCAATGAGATCTATTACGATGCCAGTCACGCCATGGAAGAAGTGCTCGCCCTGTTTTATCAAGGCCATCTGGGCTTGATGGAAAAAGCCCACGCCGAACAGTTATTTATGGCCATCTGCGAAAAACTGCGCGACGTGCTCGACCAGCAGCATCGCGATCATCGCGAAATTATTGATGATCTAAACGAAAAGCTGGCTGAAAAACTTTTTGTGAATTTTTCGCTGTTCCAGTCCTTGCCTGATGTATGGGGCATCGAACAGATTTTCCCGATTATGCCGGTGAGCAATCTTCATCTGCCTCTCACCCGCCGCGCCGTGGTACAGGACATCACCTGCGATTCGGACGGACGCGTCGACAGCTATGTGTCAAACTATGGGATAGAAACCAGTCTGCAGTTACCCAAGGCCCCAGAATCGGGCCCGGAGCACCTGTGCTTTTTTATGGTGGGGGCGTATCAGGAAATACTCGGTGACATGCATAACCTGTTTGGCGATACCGACTCGGTGGATGTACGTATTAACGACAAGGGAGAGATTGAACTGGAACATGCCATTCGCGGTGACACCATTGCCAGTGTGTTGCAGTATGTGAATTTGTCGGCGGATTATCTGCTCGACAACTATCAAAGCCTATTGGCGCGACAAGGGCTCAAAGACGAAGATCTGGAGCCGTATCTGCGCGCCTTTGAGGGCGCGCTGGGTAGCTACACCTATCTGTGCAGTTAATATTCTGTGCAGCCCTTAAGATTGGGGCTGCTTTTGCACCTGTGCCATCCAGCTGAGGATGGCCTCGGCAGACTCGGCAGGGCGCTCAATCATGGCCAAATGGCCAATATCAGCCATCACCAGCTTTTCGGCATTGGGAATTAACGCGGCATATTTATCGATGTTGGCCACATTGATGGCGCGATCCTGATCGCCCCAAATGATCAACACCGGTGCCTTAATCTCCTGCAGGCGTTGCTCCATACCCCTCTCCAGATCACCGCGCAGATCCGCAAAGATCTTGCGATTGATCTCAACGCGACTGGCCGCTTTTTCGCCTTCAACCCGAGCCACCGGACCAGGAATGTAGGGCTGATCTTCCATCACAAAGTCCAGCAGGGCCAAGAATTCCGGTACGCTGGAGGCGATCAGCGGATTTTGGCCTTCTTCAAGTAGCTCGTCCATTTTGGAGGGCACATCATGCACACCAGCAGGACTGATCAAAGTAGCTGAGAGCACCTGTTCCGGATAGGTCGCAGCATAGAGAGAAGAGATTGCTCCGCCCATGGAATTACCCACCAGATGGAACTGCTCGACACCAATTTGCGCCATCACCTGACGCACAAACTCTACCTGGGCTTCGACCGTGTAAGAGGCTTGAAGATCGCGAGGGTTTTCGCCGTGACCAGACAGATCCAAGGCCACTATGTGGAAGTTTTCGTTAAGATGCCTGGCAAAACGCACCCAGTTTTCTTTACTGGCACCAAAGCCGTGCAGCATGACCATGGTTTCCTGACCAAAACGACGCGGCCCTTCGAGGTATGCAAAGGGTTCGCCATTGAGCGAACCCACCTTATGCTCCAAACCTGCCTGACCGGTTTCAAACTCGATGGCCCAATCATAGATGGAATAGCGATAGTGCTCGCTCAGCAGCTGTGCGCCGACAGTAAAGACCATCAAAAAAGCCGCTGCGAAAACCCATTTCTTCATTGCATCAACCTGTGCAGAAAATTTAGCTATGCATACTTTGCAAAGGTTCAATCGTTTTGACAAGAGCGAAACAGTCTATTCTGCGAGCAAAATCTCCACGGCGCGACGCAGTTTGTTCAAATGTGCGGGATCAAAGCCTTCAAACGAGGCGACCAGCACGCCGTTCTGATCGATGAGTACGGACGTGGGCAAGCCTGTCAGTTCATAGGCACGAGGGGTCTTACCACTGCGATCCACCAGCATGGTGTAGTCCACCGGGTAACGTTCGAGAAAGCGCAGCGCGTCTTCGGCTTGTTCATCGAGATTGATGGCCACCACCTCAAAGTCCAAACCACTCAATTCATGGTAGAGCGAATTTAATGCCGGGAGAGATTGCCGACAGGGGCCACACCAGGAAGCCCAGAAATCCAGATACACCACTTTGCCGCGAAAGTCCTGCAACGCAACTTCCTGAGATCCTTGCAACGTGGGTAAGCGAAAGACAGGAGCCAAGGGCTCGGCACGTAATACCGACGACGTGATCAGCAAAAAACAAATGAGACCCACTATACGACGCAAGAAAAGCTCTCCTCTATGATGCGCCTTCGAGTCTATGCCAGGAAAAAAGTTCCCTCAACAGGAGGAGCTGCAACCCGCCAGCGTTTGCAGGCGATCCATATCCAGAATATTCAAATCATTGCGCTGAATGGCAATTAAGCCTTCGTTCTGAAAGCGCTTGAACAAACGACTGATAGTCTCGGGCGCCATATTGAGGTGGTTGGCAATATCCCGGCGCGGCATCAGCAGGTTGAATCGCGTATCGGAATAACCACGCTGTTTGTAGCGCGACGATAAAGTGAGAATGAACGCCGCCAGTTTCTGTTCCGCAGTCTGGTCAATATTCATCGATTGCGAAGTGTGTACTTCCTTACTCATCAGACTCAGCAATTGGCGCTGCAGTGAGGGCAGCTTGGTGGACAAATCTTCGAGATCCGAGTAATTGATCGCGCATACACTAGCGGTGCCTAGTGCGACCGCCGTGGAAACATATTTTTGCGGATAAATAGCATCCAGGCCGAAGAGCTCACCCGGCAAATGAAAGCCAACAATATGTTCATTCCCCTGGGCATCACTAACCTGAGTTTTAAACATGCCGGATTTCACCGCGTAGATGCGCTTGAACGGCTGATCGGCTTCATACACCGCTTCATTTTCCTGGTAGGGTGCGGCGCTCTCGATAATCTCTTCAAGGCGATGCATATCCTGCGTATCAAGCCCCACCGGCAGGCATAACTTGCCCAGCGAACACTGACTGCACTTAAGAAAAGACGGCGAAGCAACGGGAATCTGCGCGGACATGCTGGTCACCAAACGAACTAAAGAGTCTTACTATAGCGTGGCTGCTCGCTGTCTTGAAGCAGAGATTGTGTGAGGTAGGCGTCAAATACCATTGCAATATTGCGCAAAAAAAGCCTACCGAGGGTTGTAACCTGCAAGGACTGGTCGTCCAGAGTCAGCAAGCCGTCACGTTTAAACTCCTGCAGAGCTACAAGCTCTTCCTTGAAGTACTGTTGAAAGAAGACATCATGTTGCTGGCTGAAATCAGTAAAACGCACCTTACCACTGCACATAATGGTCATAATCACATCGGCCCTCAGGACATCATCGCGATGCAGCTTTACGCCTTTTTGCAGAGGTAAGCGATTCGCCTCAAGTGCCTGACGATAGACCGGTAAAGAGAGTATATTTTGCGCATAGCAATCACCGATACGTGAAATCGCGCTGACGCCCAAGCCCAATACATCGCATTCGGCATGGGTGGAATAACCCTGAAAATTACGTTGCAGACTACCCTCTTCCATCGCCCTGACCAGGCCATCGTCTGGCAAGGCGAAATGATCCATGCCAATGTACTCATAACCTGCCGCACACAAATGTGCTACCGCAGCCGTAAAGATCTGTAATTTATCCGCTGCCGAGGGCAGATCGCTCTGCAAAATCAGGCGTTGCGAAGGAATTCGCTGTGGCATGTGGGCATAGTTATACAGCGCAATTCGGTCAGGTCGGAGCTGCAATACCTGTTTCAGGGTTTGTTCAAAACTGGCAACCGTTTGTTTTGGCAGCCCATAAATCAAATCATAGGAAACCGAATCAACGCCGCTTTCGCGCGCGGCATCGGTCAGAGCCATTACTTGCTGCACACTTTGTTCTCGATTAATTGCCCCTTGCACAGCGGGATTAAAGTCCTGTACACCCAGACTCACGCGATTAAAGCCCAGTTGCACCAAGTGGCGCATTCGCATGCCATCCACCGTGCGCGGGTCGACCTCAATAGCGAGCTCTAGCTGTTCGGGTAGGCCCAGATGAAAATTCTGTGCTATCACCTCCAGCAGCTCTCGAATTTGATTATTGCTCAAATAGGTGGGGGTACCTCCGCCAAGATGGATCTGCTGCACCAGTCGATCGCCCCCGAAATCGCGCGCCCGCAAAGCAATTTCCTGATACAGGAAATCCAGGTAGTCATCCGCCGTTGACGTTTTTTTGGTCACCAATTTGTGACAACCGCAGTAGTAACAAAGCTGCTTGCAGAATGGGATATGCAGATATAAAGAGAGAGGTTTTGGTACCGGCAGTTCATTACTCGCCTGTAAGCTTTGCAGATAATCCTGCTCACCAAAACATTCACTGAACTGCAGCGCAGTTGGGTAGGAGGTATAGCGTGGCCCGTATACATCATACTTGGCCAACAGCTGTTGCAAGGCATCGGACTCAATCTCTAATTTCATGGACGTATAGCTCCAAAGAGTTAAGACAACAGCTTATGAGCTAAGGGGGACAGCTGCATTGATTTGCGTCAAGGGGGAGTGGATCAGGATAAAAGACGTTGCGGAGAAGCTTGATGGGAGAGGAAGACGCTTTTTTCGGGGCGCGGCCTGACCCGGAGCCTGGGGTCGGACGTCCGATGTCCAGCCTTACATACAGGGAGATGTCCCTATAACAACACTCTCGCCTGATGAAAGCGCAGTTGCGAAGTCACGGTACCGTCTGGAAAGTGATGGTAAACCACTCGCGAGACATTGGCATAGGGTACGTCGAAGTTCCACATGTTTTTCACCGGCATGCCCAGTACATCGACCAGAATGGCTCGTATCACGCCACCATGACACACCAGCAAGCCATGCTCGCCTTGTCGTTCGGCGACGAGGTCACGCCAGGCACGATGTACGCGTTCTGAAAAGTCGCGAAGCGTCTCGCCACCTGCCGGTGTATGGTTATCGGGATCTTTCCAGTAACGCTGCAAGGCCGTGGGGTCGCGCTCCATCAGTTCTTTAGTGGTGAGGCCCTCCCATTCACCAAAGCCGATTTCGCGGAAATCTGGCTTCACTACCGGCTCAATTTCGAGCGACTGGCCTAGCTCATGCGCAAACGCATGACATCGGGACAAGGGCGAGGTATGCAGGTGTTGCCAGTCGCGATACTCCCCTACCGCTGCACGCATTTGCGCCCAGCCCGCGTCCGACAAAGGATCATCAAGCGTGCCTCGCAGTTTGTTGCCACCCTCAGGCTCGCCATGGCGAATCAGGTCGATAATGGTTTCGCGATATTTGCTCATACTGCTGTCTCAATATTAGGCCGGAATGAAGGGACTGGTCTTGCGCCACAAAGCCCCTATAATAGCGGCCACTTTGAGATTCGTCTCTCATTCGCCATAGTGGAGATCAACATGCTTGATGTTAACGAATATTTTGAGGGTAAGGTGAAGTCCATCGCCTTCCAAAACGATGACCTTCCCGCGACCGTAGGTGTGATGGCTGCCGGTGACTACACCTTTGGCACCAGTCAGAAAGAATATATGACCGTGGTTTCGGGCGAGTTGCAGGTAAAACTGCCTGGCAGCGATAGTTTTGAATCCTTTAAGGATGGGCAAACCTTTACTGTAGAAGCCAATCAGTCTTTCGATTTGCAAGTACCCGTTGCTACCGCTTACCTCTGTCGCTACGAGTAAGCATTCATCGGCAATCAGTGAGAGTATGACTCCTGCAGAATCCTGTGTGATAACCGCTTAAGGCCAACGCAGGACTGGCAGTGCCTCTTTAATGGCTTGCTTTGCCGCTGCGTGGTCCGCATAGGCAAAGATTAGGTATGCATCGGCCTTACCATCACGATGCATCGCCAAGAGCAGGCCATGCGGGTGCTCGGAAAACCCTCCCGGTTTTAAACCCAAAACCGCAGCCGCTGCCCAGTGGGCACCAAAAATCTCAGCAGCCTGATCGGCTGAATAGTCAGCGTGATGGCTGTCTCTTCCGTCGGCGAGTTGATTGCTCATGGATTCAAACAACAGCGGATACACCTGGTTGGGATCGGGCGCACTGCTATGCGGGTCGTCGTAGTCAATTTGCATGCGTGATAGAGGGCGCACAATAAGACAAAGACTGATATTTTGCTTCATTGAAATCAGTTCCCGATGACACCAGCCAGCCACCGATTCCCGCTCACTGAAGCCCCCGGGTTTCGAGTAGTTGAGGCCCGCCTCCTCCAGCAGAAGATCAAATTCGGCAGCATGGGCGCGCACGCCGGCAAGCAACAACACAATTAAGCATGCAAGCTTGTAGATTGGCATGGCTTACTAACTTTTCGAGGCGGCTTTTTCGCGCCAGGCTTTTAACAAATCTCGGGCAGTTTGAGTCCATCCGGGTTGCTCAGATAGCTCAATAAAGTTCTCCAGATCTGTAATGGCAAGATCCTGCTTGCCCATGGCGTCGTAAACCGCTGCGCGATTAAAGTATGGGGCTGCCATATGAGGATTGATGGCAATACAGTGCTCAAAGTCGGCCAGAGCCTGCTCGTGCTTGCCCTGATTGAAATGATAGGAGCCGCGATTAAAGCGCGCAGCGAGGTGGTCCCCATTTAAGGCCAGTGCCAGATCGAGATCCTGTAGAGCTTCTTCCGGACGTTCAAAGCTGAGATACAATTGTGCGCGATTGGTGAAATAATCCGGATTATCGGGTGCCAAAGAAATGGCTTTTTCAATGCTCGCCAGGGCTTGAGCAGACTCACCGGACACATGTTGCAATTGACTGCGCAAGGCAAAAAGCGGGGCGCTCTGAGGGTGCCTTTTCTGCGCTTTACCCATACTTGCCCAGGCTTCAATCGTCCGCCCCGCGTCCCAGTGGCCCAATATCAACTGAACATAAGCCATCTCATCCAACTGGGCGTGTGGATCCCCACCTGAATGTGGACTGATCTGCGCTTGGGCTGCGGCTGTTGTGTCATTCAATGCTGCCGATTGCTGACCATTGCAACCCAGAAGCACCAGTGTGAATAATCCGGTACACAGCCATGCCATCCCGGCGCTCAGGCCCTGACTCGTTGTATCTGGCATCAGTCACTCCTTATTTTTTTGATCCACATAGGCTTTAAACATCTTATTCATCAATTCGATGTGCTCTTCGTCAGTCAGGCTGCCAGGCTGCGAGGCCTTTTTCCATACTTCTTCATTGGTCATCTCTCGATGGCAGCCCATACACAAGCCAGTGCGGTTCATAGCGATACGGGTGTCTTCATCCAATGCTCGTGAGAGAGGCCAATGCGTACCCACGGTCTGCACCTGTTCGCCTTTTTCGTTGATAATGGTTGACCAGTCGAAGTCCATGCCATCAATTTTGGGAATTTGAATCTGATACCGTTTGGGAATGGGGCTTCCTGTGCGTTGATCGATTAGATCCTCGATCACGTTTTCGGTGTAGCGGGTTTGGAAAACTCCGCCTGCAATGCCGTAACCCATGGCTTTGGGGTTATTGTGGCAGCTCTCACAGGTTCGC
>JBFHVM010000054.1:0-13771 GCA_041589495.1 Oleiphilaceae bacterium
CATCGCGGTATCCCAGGGCTGTTTGGATTCGCTTAATCGGGAACAGCTGCAGGGCGTTGTAGCTCATGAGATCAGTCATATTCTCAATGGGGATATGCGCCTGAACGTGCAAATGGTAGTTGTGCTACACGGTATACGCATGATCAGTGATGCCGGGCGCGTATTGATGGATGTGGGACGCCACCATCGCGGTATGCGCGGTCGTGATAAGGGCAATGCACTGGCTGCATTGTTTGTCACAGGTTTGGCTCTGTTTGTACTGGGCTGGCTCGGACAGGCGCTGGGGCAGGCGATTCGCTTTGCCGTGAGCCGGCAGCGGGAATATCTCGCGGATGCATCAGCGGTACAGTTTACGCGTAATCCTCATGGTATTGGTGGTGCATTGCGAGTCATAGCTGGGCATGCTGCACATGGACGCGTCCATCACCGTGCCGCCAGTGAGTATGGTCATCTGTTTTTTGCTAATGTGTTTTCGGATAGCTGGTTTGCCAGCCACCCGCCTATAGAACAGCGTATTCGTCGCATTTTACCCGGCTGGGACGGATCTTTCCTGCGCGTGCAGGCGCTTTCGGAGGAAGAGCTGGCTTACATGGAGCGAAGCAGATCAACAGGGCTTGAGGCCCAGGTCAGCTCGCTGGCTCCCATAGAGTATGAGCCAGTTAAATTGACTAAAGCCCCTCAGAGCGACCAAATCGCCAGTGCTTTGGTAGGCAGCGCCAGCTCTTTTCAGGGAGTGCCGGAGAGTAAGGTCTCGCCGAAAGTGTTGCGACTGGAGTGCTCAATATGTGTCACTCAGTTTGCCTTGCAGATTAATCCGCAGTTGCGCGAGTTTGTCGATGATCCTCTGGGAGCAGTAGGACTGATTTTGGCCCTGTTGCTTGATGAACACGATGGAGTGAGAGAGCAACAGCAGCAAATACTTCACGCCCATGCTGCTAGCTGGATGCCCACAGTGTCAGTGGCCTCTGAACTCTGTCGTGCACAGCAACCAGAGGCACAATTAGCCCTTTTGGAATTGGCCATGCCGGCGTTCAAGCAACTGTCTCATAAACAGTACCAACGCCTGCGTCAGGTGATGGTGCAATTGATTCAAGTCGATCAGCAAATAAGTCCCAGCGAATGGGCCAAGTATGAATGGGTGCGTCAACACGGTGATCGTCATCATGGTTTGTCTCGTCCGTTTAAACCGAAATTCCGCAAGCTGCATCAGGTACAGGATGCCTTTAACCTGGTGTTGAGTCGTGTATTGATGTGCCAGACGGGAGAGGCTTCCGCGCAACGGTCTCTTCGTCACCAACAGGCTCTGGCCGTAGCCGGCATTGAAGAGCTGAGCTTGGTAGATGGGGCAGAACTTCAGCCCGCGGCCTACATTCGGGCCGTGCACAGATTGCGTTATTGCTTTCCCTTGCTTAAACCGCGATTAATGAAAGCCCTGATTTTCGCCGCTCGTGCCGATGCTGAGGTCAACGTTGAGGAACAGCAGTTGATTGCCACCATTGCCTTGATTTGGGATTGTCCGCTGGTGGGGTTAGAGGATTCTTTTCAATGAGCCTCGCGGTGATTGTTGGTTGTATCAATTACCCACCTTATCCAAACAAAATCTACACTAAAGCGGTTAACGAATTTTTACATCAAAATCCATGACTTGGCTTATGCTTATTGTTAGGGTTGCGATCTTTTTTTATTAGTAATGTATGTTTTTGGTAAGTCTTCAGGCTGTTCTCTCAGTGCTGCCAAAGCTCGCGCAATAAACGTTTACCGGTGTCCATGTGGGCCGGGTTAACTATTTGTTCAAAGGAAATCAGGATTACATGAGCCCATTAAAGCCGCGTTACACGCTCTTCGCTTTGTTATTGATCATGGTATTAGGCTTTGTTTCGAGATCTGCCCTGGCAATTGAATTGGCAGACTATGTCGCTGACGTCATCGACGCCAACCCTCAGGTGTTAGAAAAGCTTCATGTATATCGTCAGACACTGCAGGATCGTGAAGCCGCCCAAAGTGGTTGGCGCCCCAGTGTGGATCTGAGCGGTACGGTCGCGCGCACCGAAAGTGATGTCTTGACCAATAACTCCCAGAGTGACGATTACAACAGTAATTCGATTGAGCTGGCTGTCACGCAAAATCTGTTTAACGGCTTTGACACCGAGAATCGTATTGAGCAGGCCGATGCCCGAGTGAAAGCTGCGCTGTTTGATCTTTACGACACGATCGACAATATTTCCCTGGAGGCGGTTCAGGCCTACCTTGATGTGATGAAGCAGCAGCGTCTCTATGAGCTGGCACAGGAAAACGTGACCTCCCATGAAGAGATACTTGAACAGATTCGTGTGCGCGACAGCTCGGGTGCCGGCCGCCGTTCCGAACTGGAACAAACAGAAGGGCGCGTTGCGAGAGCTTATGCAAGCATGTTGGCACAGCGTAATAATCTGGAAGATGCCTTGACGCAATTGCACGAGATTCTGGGGCGTCATCTGGCGGTGTCTGAATTTGTTCAGCCGGCTATTCCACAGCCTATGGACAGTGATCTGGACGCATCCATCAACAAAGCTCTGAAAAATCATCCCGCGTTGGCTGTCGCTTATCACAATATAGAAGCGGCGCGCCATGATCATCGACGCGCAAAAAGCGCCTTTTTGCCACGCCTCGATCTGCGCTTGTCCCAGCAAATCAGCGATAATATCAATGACTCTCGTGATAACGACGATGAGCTGACTCTGGCGCTCAATCTGAATTACAACCTCTATAACGGCGGCGCTGATCGGGCAGAACGGCGCAAGCGTGTCAGTGTAATCAGTGAACAGCAGCAGTTCGCCAACCGCGTGCGTCGTCAGGTGATTAACACCTTGCGCCTGGCCTGGCGTGCCGACGAGCTGTTGCAAAAACAATTGGGTTATTTGAACAAGCACGTCGCAAAGTCAGAAGAAACCATGCTGTCTTACCAGGAAGAGTTTTTTGTTGGTGAGCGTGATCTGATTGATTTGCTGGATGTGAAGAATGAGTTGAACAGCGCTCAAAACAGTTACTTTGATGCTTTCTTTGACGCGCTGGCGGCACGTTACCGCATATACGAAGGTGTCGGTGAGCTGTTCGCGGCAGTGGGCATTGATGTTGAGCTGGACGACGAAAATTTGCGTATCTCTCGTATCGCTGCCTTGGGTACCGATACACTCTCCGACGGCTTGCGTATGGATTTTGATGCGGATGCCGTGCAGGATCGCATGGACCACTGTGACAACAGTGCTGAAGATCAGCCGGTGGATCAGTTTGGCTGCACCCGTACCAAGGGTCCTGCTGTCTATCAATTTAATACCGCTCCCTCTGCTGCCAATGATACGCTTGAAGTGAATCTCAATGGTGCCCGTAGTTTCAGTAGCGCTCAGTTGTTGGCGAATGACACAGATGCACAGAACGATGTGCTCAAGCTTACTGATTTTACGCAGCCCAGACATGGTAAACTGGCCAAAGGCATTGATGGCCAACTGGTTTATCGCGCAGCCGATGGCTACCACGGTAAAGACGTCTTCTCCTACACAATCTCCGATGCTGAGGGCGCGACATCAACCGCCGAAGTCACCGTGTTTATTCCCAATTATATTTCTGGTGGCGATAGAGAACTGGTCAATTTTGTGTATGGCGAGACGCAGCTGACAGCGGCTTCAAAAGGTTTGGTCACCCAGATTGTGCAGCATCTCAAGAAAAACCCGACATTGGCACTTGAAGTGTATGCGCATACCGATAGCAAGGGTAGCGAGTCCTTTAATATGACGCTTTCCGAACGACGCGCGCGCGCCATGCGAGATTTGATCGTCCGGGAAGGTATCGATCCCGCGCGCATCACCGTACATACCATGGGTGAAAAAGCCCCCATCGCCGACAATGTAAGCGAAGCGGGTCGGGCGATCAATCGCCGTGGTGAATTCGTTTTTGTTGAAGGGAAACAATAAATTAGCATTGTTAGTGTTTTGTAAAATCCCCGCCTATACTCATCTTAATGGTGGTGCTGGATCGATTTGCTAGAGGCAAGAGGAACGCAATTATTTGGAGGCAGCCTAGGAACTTGTTGAGGCTGTTTGCGCACGGTCTCATCGGCATTTGTATCGTTTATGGCATTGCCCGGCTTCATGCCGCGCCCTTTATCGATCTCACAATGCTTGATCGTCTGCGTCTCAATCACGGCGAAACTGCCGTGACGCGAGCTGAATCACTGAATCAATTACTGGAAGTCTTAAAAAACAAGGCAGTCAACGAACAGCTGCTCCAGGTGAACCGATTTTTTAACCGCTTTACGCATCGTTTTGATGATGAGGTGTGGGGCGAATCGGACTATTGGGCTACACCAGAGGAGTTCATCGGAAAGCACACCGGAGACTGCGAGGATTACGTGATCGCGAAGTATTTCGCCTTGCGTTACCTGGGCATCCCTGATGAGAAACTCTATTTAACTTACGTAAAGGCGCTTAAACAGAACGTCGCGCATATGGTGTTAACCTATTTCGAAAGCCCCAACAGTGTGCCTCTCGTGCTGGATAATTACGAACTGCGTATTCTTCCCGCCAGCAAGCGTAATGACTTGTTGCCTGTGTACAGTTTCAACGCAAAATCTCTTTTTCTGACCAATGCATCTGCCGGCCTGGGCCGTAGTTTGCCAACCGATAAAGTGAAGAACAGTAAATGGACCCAACTACTCAAAACCTTGGGCGAGGGTGCTGAATGACCTTATTTAGACAAATCGCGCTCGTGGTGACCACGGGCGTACTGGTGTTGTTGATGCTCATCAGCAGTGATAATTTTCGCCGTACCAGTAATTTTCTTGAGAGTCAGATGCAGGTCTCGGCGCAGGATGTTGCTACCACCTTGGGTATTGCAATTACTTCGACTGGCACAGGCAACGACATTCCTGCCCTCGAAACATTTTTTAATGCCATGTTCGACAGCGGCTACTACTCGCAGATTCGCTTGGTGGGGCTTGACGGAAACGTCGTACACGAAAAGGTACGGAGCCTGTCTATCGAGAACATACCCGACTGGTTTGTTGAACTGGTGCCTTTGTCTCCGGCAACCGGTAAGGCCCAGATTCGGCAAGGCTGGGTGAATTTCGGAACGCTGGAGGTAACCCTGCATCCCGGGCTGGCCTACGCCGAACTCTATAGTAATGTTAAAAACTCTCTGCCCTGGTTTGCTTTGCTCTTCGTTGTGATATTGGCTGTGTTGTGGTTCGACCTGCATGTGATGTTGCGACCACTGAAAAAAATCAAGGAACAGGCCGATGCCATTCATGAGAATCGTTTTGTGCGGCAGGACACCATGCCCAAGACTATTGAGTTGCGTCGTGTTGTTGAAGCCATGAACCACATGATCGATAAGGTTCAACAGATCTTCAAAGAGCAGGAAGAGAGTCTTTCGCGTTATCAGCGAGAGTTGTTCACCGATGATCTCACTGGTTTGCCAAACCGAAAATACGTATTGCCTGAATTGCGTCGTTGTCTTTCGGAAGAGTCGACGTTCGACGGAAGCTTGCTGATATTCAAGATGCAGGCCCTCGAAGAACTGCGCGAGAAAAAGGGTTACGCCCAGGCCGATGCCGCGATAAAAACCCTTGCCCGTGTATTGGCAGAGGGTGGAGGTGTCCAGGCAGATCAAATTATCGGTCGTATGGGTGACGATGAGTTTGCCGTGATTGCTCCGCTGAATGAGGAGCAGGCGCTGGCCTCTGCCAACAGGGTCTTTGAGTTGTTTCACGCCGAGTTTGGCGGCGATGCCGATGCAACACAATTGGTTGCGGGCTCGGTACCGGTGCGCAGTGGTTTGAATGTCGGGGCAGTGTTGGCCGATGGAGATATGGCCCTTACGCAGGCTTTAACAGCGGGAGCCGGTGAATATCGTCGCGCGAGCTCCACGCACTTGTCGCTGCCTCAGGGCAAAATGCAGTGGCGTGAATGGTTTCGCGACAAATTGGAAAACGACGGTTTTTATCTGGTGGGTCAGGCGGTTTATGACCTTAATAAGCAGGTGATGCAGCGCGAGGTATTTATTCGCGTAGATGACGAATCGGGAGAAGTCATCCCGGCAGGTGTTTTCATGCCCATGGCGCAGGTGCTGGGTTATGATCTTGCCATTGACCGCACGGTATTCGGGCTCTTAACCAAGCTCTCTGTGGGGCAGACCGAACAGCCAGAGTACGCCATCAATTTGTCATTATCGTTTTTCCAACGCGCCGATGCTCTCGGTGAATTCGAGGTGCTGTTAAGCCACCTGCAGGACTCCGAGCTCAAACTGAGCGTCGAAGCCAGTCACAACGTATTGTTGAGCTACCCCGATATGTGCGCGCAAATCGCTGCTACGGTGAAAGCGGCAGGGCATCGTTTTGGTATCGACCACCTCGATCTCAATCGCTCTCTCGCACCTTTGCAATCCATGCAGCCCAATTATGTGAAAATTAATGCGCGCATACTGGAGGAGTTAAGCCAGTCAACCAGTTCGGGGGCCTATCAGGCCTTGCGAACGCTGACTGCAACGATGGACATACAGCTCTATGCCGTTGGGGTAGACGCAACGGAGCTCGCAGAGCATCTGAAGGCAATCGGTGTGGACGGAATGCAGGGGCACTTACTGGGTAAACCCGAGGTATTGGCATGAATCAGGTAGAGCCACATTACGACCCCTTACTCGAATGCCTGGTCATTTTTGCCAAGCTATTCAATCGTCCGGTTTCTGTGGACTCGCTTATTGCCGGTTTGCCTGTTGAACCCGAGGAAAACGGCCCTGAGCTGTTTTCTATTGATAGCTCCAAGGGCATGTTTTCGCGCGTTGCCAAACGGGCTGGGTTTGCTTCGCGATTAATCAAACGGGATCTGGATGATCTCACTGGCTTGTTACTGCCCTGCATTCTCGTGCTCAAGAACCGCAACGCCTGCATTCTGGAAGAAATCGATCACACGCGTAAGCGGGCCAAGGTGATTTTTCCTGAGGTGGGAGAGGGTGAGGAGTGGGTATCGCTCGATCAATTGAATGAGCAGTACATGGGCTTTGCTTTTTTACTCAAGAATGAGTACCAGCAGCGCAATGTTGAAAATCGTCTCACGGTGAGTGGCGATGGTCACTGGTTTTGGGACACGCTTAAGCGCTCCAAAGAGATCTTTGCCAGCGTCATTCTGGCGTCATTCCTCATCAACTTGTTTGTGATCGCAACACCTTTGTTCACCATGAATGTTTATGATCGCGTCGTGCCCAATGATGCGCTCGAAACACTCTGGGACCTCGCGTTGGGGGTAGTGCTGGTCTACATATTCGACACCGCGTTACGCTTTATACGTACCTATTTTCTCGAAACGGCAGGCAAAAAAAGCGACGTGATTATGTCCTCCATGATCTTTGAGCAAGTGCTCAATCTGAGAATGGATCACTGGCCTAAGAGTATTGGCGCCTTTGCCAGTAACCTGAGGGACTTTGAAAGTATTCGCAATTTCTTTACGGCTTCGACCATTGCCACGCTGGTGGATCTGCCATTTTCCATTCTTTTGCTCATTCTGATTGCCTACATTGGCGGCACCATTGTCGTCATTCCTCTGATTACGATGTTGCTGCTATTACTCTATAGTGCGGTCATTGTAAAACCCTTGCGCCGGAGCGTGGAGTCCACCTACGAAGCCTCTGCCAACAAAAATGCGCATCTGATCGAGAGTCTGAGCTCCATACAGACCATCAAGGCATTGGGTGCCAGTCACCATGCCCAGTGGATCTGGGAAGAGGCCTCTGGGGATATTGCGACCAAGAGTATGAGTAGTCGTATGTTGTCTAACTCAATTTCGGTGGTTACTAATCTGCTCACTCAGCTCAATACGGTGGGGATTATTATTGTTGGTATTTATCTCATTGGTGATTTGGAGTTGTCGCTTGGTGGGCTAATTGCGGTGGTCATGCTTTCGTCCCGCGCGGTCTCTCCCATGGGCCAGGTGGCGAGTCTCATCACGCAATACCACCAGACGCGCACGGCATACCAAACTCTTAACGAACTCATGCAGAAGCCCGCGGAGCGCTCCGAAAATCAGCCTTATGTGCGCCGCCCTGCCTTCGAAGGGCATATTGAGTGTCGCAACCTGAGTTTTACCTATCCTGAAGCGCAATATGCGTCTTTGGAGAATATCAATCTGACGATCAGGCCCGGTGAACACGTGGGTATCATCGGTAAGGTTGGCTCTGGCAAGAGCAGTTTGTCCAAGTTGTTGCTGGCACTGTATGAGCCTACCTCCGGTTCTCTCTCGGTGGATGGCATTAATATCAATCAGATCGATCCCGCTGACCTGCGCAAGCATATCGGCTATTTGTCGCAAGACGTAGAATTGGTGCGCGGCAGCATTCGCGACAACCTGATTTATCGTAACCCGCAGGTCAGCGACGATCGGCTGCTTGAGGTAGCCAGATTGTGCGGTGTGGATCAATTCGTCAATCGATTGCCTTCAGGTTTCGATACACCTGTGGGAGAGCAGGGGGTTTGCTTATCAGGTGGGCAGCGCCAGGCGATTGCGCTGGGCCGTGCGATGTTGCTGGGTGAGTCCATTCTTGTATTGGATGAGCCCACCAGTAATATGGATAACACGACCGAGTCGACCATACGCCGTAATCTCTATCGCTATACCCGCGATAAAACTCTAATTCTGGTGACACACAAAGCGGCCATGCTCAATCTGGTCGAACGGTTGGTTGTGATGGATCAGGGGCGGGTGATTATGGATGGTCCCAAAGACAAGGTGCTGGCAGAATTGCAGGGCAGTAAAGGCGAGTCTAACGATGCATAAAGAGCTGAACTCCAAATACTCCGATGCCGACTTGGCCTATATGCGTAGTCTGTCTGCGGCGGTTGTGCAGCGTTCGCCAACCAACCTGATTATTGTCGTCATTATTATGGTATCGCTTGTGCTGGCGGCGATCATGTGGATGAACTGGGCCGAAGTCGACGTAGTGGTGCGAGGCAGTGGAAAGGTTGTGCCCTCCCGGCAAGTGCAATTGGTACAGAGTCTCGAAGGAGGCGTGGTTTCCGAAATTCTGGTGCGTGAAGGGGATTTGGTTAAAGCTAATCAGCCTCTGATCAAACTTAGCGATGTGGCCTTCTCCAGTTCTTTTCAGGAGAACCTGCTGTTGTCACGGGAGCTGAGGGCCAGAATTCTGCGCTTGCGTGCCGAGGCCACTGGAGAGGATTTCGAGACAGATCCCGAGTTAGCCAAAAGTAATCCTGCTCTGCTGGCGGCAGAACGTAATCTTTACGACAGCAATAGGAAGCAGTTGGATGAAACGCTCAGCATTTATGGCGAGCAGTTGCGACAGCAAGAGAGTGCGCTGGAAGAAGCCCAATCCAAAGTAAGGCGGCTCAAACGCTCTCTGGATCTGTTGAAGCAGGAAATAAAAATCAAACGGCCACTCATGGAGAGCCGTATAATCAGTGAAATAGAGTTTCTGCAGTTGCAGCAGCGAGAGGCGGAACTGGAGGGCGAGCTGGATATTGCCAGTATCTCTATTCCCCGTATTCGCTCAGCCATCGAAGAAGCGCGCGGCAAACTGGAGCAAAACCGCCTGGATTTTCGAGCTCAGGCTCAACGCGAGCTGAATGAAGCTATGGCGGAGCTTTCGCGTGTATCAGAGACACAGGGGGCGCTTGAAGACAGGGTGACGCGGACCACGCTGCGATCGCCGGTGGATGGCGTCGTCAAACAACTCCACACCAATACCGTTGGCGGGGTGGTGAGCCCGGGCAATAATGTACTTGAGGTGGTGCCTCTGGGGGATGCCTTGCTAGTGGAAGTACGGATAAAACCGGCCGATATTGCCTCAATTGGTGTGGGGCAACCAACACGTCTTAAGTTTAGTGCCTATGATTTTGCCATTCACGGTGGATTAAGTGGCAACGTGGTGTTTGTCAGTGCGGATACAATCACCAACGACGAAGGTGAAAGTTATTACATCGTGCGGGTGAAACCAGAGCATCCGTATTTGGACGAAACCAATCAGGCAATGCCGATCAAGGTGGGTATGACCAGTGAAGCTGATATCATCACGGCCAAAAAAACCATTCTCGAGTATTTGCTGAAGCCCATTAATCGCGGTTTAGAAAAAGCCTTAACAGAAAGCTGATATGACCATCGTTATATATTCAAACTCAGACTCATTCAAGCAGCACGTAAATCGGGTTGTGACGGATTTTGTGACGCATACCGCCGATCTTACCGTGAAGCCTGTGGACGTGGTCAGTGTGATCCTGATTCACGCGAACTCCTATCCGGACTCATCGATTCGTGATTTTTTACGCAGCAATCAAGCCATGGCGGCGCGTGTTGCTATCGCTGATGAGCTTCCCGATGTAGGTAGAATGTTGCGTTATACGCACTTGGGCGTGCATGGTTACTGCAATGCATATATGGCCAAGGCGCATTACGATCAATTGGTACTGATGATCAATGCAGGCCAGAGCTGGTACCCTCCGGCCTTGCTAGCACAGGCGCTTGAACTGGCACACTCCCGCATTCATACCGGCGATCAGCGCGATGTACTTGAGGATTTAACACCACGCCAGCAACAGATTGCCATGAGCATCGCGCAGGGCAAAAGTAACAAGGCGGTGGCGGATGAACATGGAATTTCCGAGCGTACGGTGAAATCGCATCTCACGCAGATATTTGAAAAACTGAATGTGGACGATCGCGTAGGTCTTGCACTGTATCTCAAAGAGCATAAGCTCCTCGAAAAACAACAGAGCCAATTTGATTAGATTGGCTCGAAACCCCTTTTACAGCGGCTTTTTCGGGCCATCCAACTGAAACAAAAAAACACAAACTCTGGTACCTCGGTACGATATTTTCTTGTCACCAGTCCCTCTATTCTATAAGAACTTATAAAAGAGGTTTTTTATGACTGCGAAGACTATTGGTTTTATTTCAGAGTTGGTGGGTAGTGCTGAAATTCGTACTGCAGAGGGTCAAATCAAAGTTGCCGCCATTGGCGACATGGTCAAAGAAGGTGAGGTGTTGCTCACCGGGTTGAACACCCACGTAGTCATAGACTTTAACAGCGGCGAACGCCTGCAGGTAGGCGCGCAGGCCGAGGCGGCTCTGGACGAAACGGTCTCTTTTGAGAACGGTGCCTTTGAAGGTGACTCGGTCGATCAGCTCGCTGCACTGCAGCAGGCCATCCTCGAAGGCGGTGACCTTTCTGTATTGGAAGAAACCGCGGCTGCCAGAACCTCTCAGGGTAGCGACAGCAATGCGCTACGCCAGTCGAGTGTTTATGAACGTGATGGAGATGAGGGTCGTGTGGAAACCCGTCTTACTCCCATCGATGGTGATCAAACGACCGACAATGACACAATCAATGACAACACCGGAACTGCCGCAACCACCAACAGCGGCGCGTCGGGTTTGCAAGCACTGAGTGCTTCGATCTCTCTGGATGTGAATATCACTGCTGACGACGTGATCAATGCCGCGGAGAGTGACGCTAATATCACTATCCAGGGTTCAGTGGGTAATGATGTCAAAGCCGGTGATACAGTCACATTGACCGTTAATGGTGTAACAAGCAGCGGCCAGGTGCTCGAAGACGGCACATTCAGCATCGACGTAGCCGGCAGCGATCTGATCGCAGATGCAGACCGCACCATTGAAGTTTCGGTCACAACTACGGATTTCGCAGGCAATACCGCGACGGCGACTGATGTAGAAACGTATACCGTAGACACCACCTTGCCCGAAGCCAGCATCGCGCTGGATGCCACCTTTGGTTCAGACAATGTAATCAATGCCGAAGAAGCCGCTGGTGAAGTAAGCATTACCGGAGCCGTGTCTGGAGAGTTCCAGGCGGGCGATATTGTGACGCTCACAGTAAACGGCACCGAATATACCGGCCCTGTCGCTGAAGATGGCAGTTTTAGTATTGCAGTAGCGGGCAGTGACCTGGTGAATGACACTGATGGCGTCATTGACGTTTCTTTTGTAGCAACTGATGCCGCAGGCAATGCTTCTGCACCTGCAAGCGACACGCTGACTTTCAGGGTTGATACAACAGCGGTTTCAATCCTCTCTCTCGATAGCAATATTACCGCCGACGATATCATTAATGCAGCAGAAGCTGCGGGTACAGTTGCTATAACAGGCTCTGTGTCTGGCGACTTCCAGGCTGGCGACGTAGTGACGATTACTGTAAACGGCACTGACACCTCCGGTACTGTAGCGGCTGATGGCTCGTTCAGCGTTGATGTGGCGGGAAGTGATCTTGCTGCGGATTCTGAAGTAAGTGCTACGTTTGTGGCGACGGATGCTGCGGGTAACGTAGCTGAGCCGGTAAGCATCACCGAATCCTACTCAGTAGATACAGCGGCTAATGCCGGCATCACATTAGATGGCAATATCACGGCCGACGACATTGTTAATGCCGCCGAAGCGGCCGGCACCATCGCCGTAACGGGCAGCGTCTCGGGCGACTTCGCAGAAGGCGATACGGTTACCTTAAACGTTAACGGAAAAGACATTATCGGAAGCGTTGCAGCAGACGGTTCATTCAGCATTGAGGTTGCCGGCAGCGATCTGGCGGCGGATTCTTCCATTACCGCCAGTTTTGTCGCCACCGACGCGGCAGGTAATACCGCCACCGCAATAGCCAGTGATACTTACACTGTAGATACGAGTGCTGACGCGAGTATTGCCCTGGATAGCAACATTACGGCGGATGACATCATCAATGCTGCAGAGGCGGCAGGCACCGTAGTCATTACGGGCACAGTATCTGGCGACTTCCGCGAAGGCGATACTGTTACCCTGAGCGTGAACGGCAAAGAAGTCTCAGGTTCGGTCAGTGCTGATGGTGCTTTCAGTATCGATGTAGCAGGCAGTGACCTGGCAGCGGACTCATCAATTACGGCATCTTTTGTTGCCACCGACGACGCCGGTAATACCTCTACCTCAACGACTTCGGAAAACTATTCCGTTGATACAACGGTGGGCGCCAGCATTGCCCTCGATGACACGATTACTGCCGATAACATCATTAACGCCGCAGAAGCCTCAGGCAACGTAGCGATTACGGGAACGGTTTCGGGCGACTTTCAGGCAGGCGATGTGGTGACCCTGTCGGTTAACGGTAAACAAACAAGCGGTACTGTCGCGGCCGATGGCACGTTCAGCATCGACGTAGCAGGTAGTGATCTGGCTGCGGATACTTCGATCAGCGCCTCGTTTGTTGCAACGGATGCAGCGGGTAATGTCGCTGCTCCGGTGGCCGATGTACAGAGCTATAGCGTAGATACGACGGTTACAGCATCCATTGCACTGGATAGCAATATCACGGCCGACGATATTATCAACGCGGCAGAAGCCGCAGGCACGATTGCCATTACCGGTTCGGTAAGCGGAGATTTTCAGGCTGGCGACGAAGTGACACTGACTGTTAACGGTGTTGAAACTAAAGGCAGTGTGGCTGCCGATGGTTCGTTCAGCATTGATGTGGCAGGTAGTGAACTCGCAGCCGATGCCGATGCAAGTATTCAGGCGACATTTGTGGCTACCGATGCGGCAGGTAATACCTCTACCGCCACGGACAGCGAAACTTACTCTGTAGATACTGCCGCTAATGCGACCATTACACTCGACTCGAATATCACCGCCGACGATGTGATTAACGCTGCGGAAGCGGCTGGCACTGTAGCCATCACTGGCTCTGTGAGCGGCGATTTTCAGGCTGGCGACGAAGTGACGCTAACGGTTAATGGGGTTGAAACCAAAGGCAG
>JBFHVM010000055.1:0-13549 GCA_041589495.1 Oleiphilaceae bacterium
CTGAGCCAGCCAATATTCAGGCATTCAAGGCAACTGAATCACCGCTCGCGGTCAAGGCTGAGTCTGCTGATCTGGTAGAAGAGCTTGAAGAAGACATTATCATGGTTGCCGCAGAAGACAACGAACCTTTCGATAAAGATAAGGTGATGTCCGACAAGGTTGTGCATGCCATGCTGGATGAAGCCAAGCTGGTCTGCGCTTCCTGATTTAGAATTGAATACCAATGAAAAGCGGCCTGAGGGCCGCTTTTTTGTGCTTGCTTGTCGGGTTCTTCTGCGCTAAGTATGGTAAAACAAAAGATGGAAAAAGCCTCATGAATGCTTTTCGCAAAGTATTAATTGCCATTTTGCTGGGCTTTACCTTGCCGGTCACGGCAAGTTTGCCGCCAGAGCACGAGGTGGAAAGGCTGTTGTTGTTGGCGGAACAGCTGCTGTCCGAAAGGAATGTAAAGCGGGCGGAGCGGGTTCTGGCTCAAGTGATCGAGTTAACACCCAAACCGCCCCTTAGATATTTTTATTTTCGTGGTCAGTCGCTCGCACTGAATGCCCCCGCGCAAGCTCATGAACACCTGACGCACTATGTGGTGAAAGGAGGGCGGGAGGCGGAGTTTTATCGTGAGGCTCTGGCGCTGATTTCTGAGCTGGATCCTGACGAGAATAACGGTGAAGAGGTAGGTAGCAAACCGCTTGAACTGTCACTGGGAAACGAATACCAAGCCGATCTTGCAAAGCTGAAGGCCTTGTATTTAACCGATGATGCTGCTGCCGCTTTGCTTCAACATATTAATGCACTGTTGGCGACCCATCCCTATACGGGGACGCGCTTAACGCGAGCAGGTGAAAAGCAGGGCCGGCATTATGCTCTGGATATAGAAAATGGTGCGTTAAAGGTACGGGTAAGTGAGTACAGTGCCAAAGGTGCATCACTGCACATCGATAAAATCAGGGTGGTTGGTCTGGATCCCTACCTGAGATACGGCTGTGCCCGAAAGGAAAAGGCCTGCTGGATTTACCATCCTTCATCGCCCACCGAACGCTGGCTCTGGTTGGCGAATAAAGATGCGATAGCCGCTGAACTGGCAACCAGTTTGAGTCGCTTACTGGTACTTATTCAGAGGTCTTAGTGTTCTGGCTTAATTAAAGCAGCATCCATGCGGCCAGGCCCGCCGCGATCACCACAGCGCCAATGATCACAATGACAGCGCTACTGCCAGAAGATGACGCATCCTGTTCGCCTGATTCAGCCTTAATCCAGTCCTGTTTGCCTTCGGCGACCAGTTTTTTCTTTTTGGGGCGCGGGGGGCTTGTTGAGCCGGATTTTTTTTCGGCTTTCGCTGCTCCTTGAGCTGTTTTGGTTTGGTTGGCAGTCTTTCCTGTGGAGGCAGAGCCTGCAGGTGCAGCGCTGCGAATAATGGTTTTGTGGGGGTCGTGACTGGGGCCTACGACATCAAAAGTCACTACGTCCAGTTTTATTTTATCGCCGCTTTTAAGTGGGCTTTCAGTGATTTTTGCACCATTGATAAAGGTGCCGTTTGAAGAGTTTAAATCTTTGGCATAAAGTTGGCCGCCCCGCAGGCTGATTTCAAGGTGTCGACGAGATAGGTGGTCCAGCGGAATGCACACATCGCAGCTTTGATCGCGGCCAATCACCAGCGTGCCATCAATATTGTAACGACTTTGCTCAAGCCAGCTTGCCTTCGAGGTGATCGCCCAGCCCGAAGCTTCTGAACCAACTCCTGCAGCCTGTTGTGACGCGGTCTTGGGATCTATCAGGCGCAGCTCAACATCACCAAGAGTGATCTCGTCGCCGGCTTTAACGGCCTGTTCATCCCCAACCGGCAAGCCATTCACCCATACGCCGGCCCCTTGGGTTTTATTAACCAGAATTAATTGGTCTTGCCGGTTGACCAGCTCTGCATGAATAGCTTCTAATCGGCCATCCTCAATCATGAGGCTGTTACTGGCGTCCTTGCCGATGGAAAAGCACTGATCCACCAGCCAAACCGCTTCGCGGCGACGATCCTTAAACTGGAGCTTGAGCATGTTTTAAGTTCTTGGTTTGGATGAGAAATAAACTTGGGCAAGCAAGGCTGGCCCACCTATTAATTGAGTATAGACAAGCATCGGCTATCGGTAAGTGTACCGAAAGAAATAAATGTAACGGTTTGCAAGAGGCGGCACCTCGGCAACTTTGGGTGCTTGGCTATACTGTAAGAAAGCCCAACGGTAAGCGGCGCTGGTGCGCCGTAACGAAAAAGTAGATACGCAAATGCTGAATGCGACACTCAGATGTCATCAAGGAAAAGTCAGGGACTGCAATGAAGACAGCGTGCTCGAAAGTGCGGCACACGGCTTGTGGGCAGTTGCCGATGGGGTGGGGGGCAACGGACATGGCGATGTGGCCAGTCAAATGGCTGTTCAGGCTCTGGAGCGCGGAGTAAGGCAAGGATTGCCTTTACGGGATGCAATCATGCAAGCCGATGCGGCCTTGCAGGATGCTATGCGACAGCAGCCTGAGCTGAAAAGCATGGCAACCACCCTGGTGGCATGTAAGGTTGATGGCGAACATTTTGAAGTGGCCTGGGTAGGTGATAGTCGGGCTTACTTATTGGATAGCGAAGGCATACACCGCATCAGTCACGATCACAATGTGGCGGGTGATCTCGTTGCAGCAGGCAAAATTAGCGAGTCCGAGGCAGAAAAACACCCTGGGCAGCATGAGCTTACTCAGGCCGTGGGACAAATGTCGCTGGCAGAGGTGCCACGTAGTGTCGGCGAATTTCACGCGGGTGATCAGCTTTTACTTTGTACCGATGGCGTGTGTGGTGTGCTCAGCGAAGCGCAAATGCTTGAGCTGATTCAGCAGCATGGTGGTTTGGAAGAGCAGGCAGATGCCTTGCTTGAGGGTGCCCTTGCTGCGGGAGGGCCCGATAATATCGGTATTGCATTGCTTAGCTGGTCTCCGGAGGAAGCGCCTTTTAAAGCGGACGATTTTAAGGGGCTGGGGCGGCGGTTGCCCTTTGATCGGCGCCCCTATGACTCGCATTGCAAGCAGCGACCATGGTTTCTGGTGTTGCTATTGGTGGCAATTGTTGCGTTGATTTTTCTGGTTTAGGGCGGGTTGATGAAAGAAGGTCGTTACCAGTATCAGGAAAAGATCGGCGAAGGCGGCATGGCAACCGTTTACAAGGGTGTTCAAAAATCCCTTAATCGCCCGGTAGCGATTAAAGTGTTATCAGCAACACTCTCGGATAATCCCTCGGTAATTAAGCGTTTTCAGCGTGAATCGCTAATTATTGCGCGCTTGAATCATCCCAATATCATTACGGTGATTGACAAGGGGACGACCAGTAAGGGACGCCCCGTATTTGTGATGGAATATGTAGAGGGTGTTACGCTGGCGGATGTTATTCGGCAGCAGAGCCTTGACTATTTTGAGCGCGTGGATATAGCCATCCAGATCTGCAAGGGTGTGGCTTATGCGCATAAGCTTGATGTGATTCATCGTGATATCAAACCGGCCAACGTCATTGTGGACAGCGAAGGCCATGCCCGGCTGCTGGACTTTGGTATCGCTTCTTTTTTTAAGGCCGAAGGAGACGACAGTCCAGAAGAAGCGCGTTTGATCATGGGTACCGAAGCCTACATGGCGCCCGAGCAGCAACGCGGAATAGCCGAAACCACCAAACTGTCGGACATCTATTCCCTGGGTGTGGTCATGTACGAGTTACTGAGTGGTCATCTTCCCGGCCCCGGTGATCCTCCTTTGCAACAACTGAACAAGCAGGTGACCAAAGAAGTTGCCGAGATTATTTCCCGTTGCCTTCAGTCTGAGCCCGAGCGGCGTCCCCAATCCGTTGAAGAAGTCAAAACGCGCCTTCTGTTGGCAATGAAGGGGCAACACATTGATGCCGATCAGGCGGATCGGGCTGGTGAAGGGATGACCGCCGTTGCCAATAAATTCGGCCTGCTTGATGTCATGCAGGAAGATAAGCACGGTGCTGTTTATCTATATGAAGATAAAAGCTCGCACAAGCTGTTGGTCATTAAAAAGAAAACGGCGTCTAAAAAAGGCTTTCGTGAAGCCAAGGTGCTGCAGTCTCTGAAACACCCTAACCTGGTCAATATACTGGGTACGTCGAAAAACCAGCATGTGTTTATCGTGGTGATGGAGTATGTTGCCGGAGGTAGTTTGCAGGATCGCTTGGTTGAACCGATGCCGCTGCAATCCTTTTTGCGCATTGCCACGCAGGTATGTAAGGGATTGGCTTTTGCGCATCGCAACCGGATTCTGCATGGCAATCTCAGGCCCAGTAATATTCTACTCACCGAAGGTATGCAGGTTAAGTTAACCGACTTTGGTATGGATGAGCACTACCGCTTGCGTGCCGAAGAGCGGAATTGGTATGGCGATCGTGATGACACTAAGAATGAGCTGAGTGATATTTATTCACTCGGCGCCATCTTTTATCACATGTTGACAAGCCATCCTCCCCGTTTTAAGGAGGGGCGCTTGGTTAAATCCCAACACTTTGTGGATTTACCTCGCGATATTCAGCTACTGATTGAGCGTATGCTGGAACAGAGTCGAGACTTGCGCCCGCAGAGTGTGGAAGCTGTAGCGTCGGAGCTGATTCCTTTTATTCAGGAAGAGGCCACCCTGGTGGAAGAATCGGCTGCAGGGGACGCTCGCACGAAAGTTGTGGAACGTGTTGTCGAAGTGCGCGGCATTAATTGGCTGACCATCACACTGGGTGTCATCATGGTGTTGTCACTGGCCTTGAATGCCGTGCTGTTATCTGAGCATCACAAGCCGGTACGAGATTGGGTTCTCACTTGGCTTCAGCACCTGATTTAACCATGGGTTGGCTACTTTTAGCGGGGTTCATATAGGCGCGACGCAAGTGGTGACCCCGAAAGGCCTGATAAAGCACGTAAGCAAAGCCCGCTGTAAACAGGCCAGCAATCAGTAAGAGTAGTATCGTTGGCATGCCTGTCGATGCGCTTTCTCCCGCGATGAGTTCCTGAAGTTTACTGGAGAACAGATAAAAGCCAATGCTGCCTCCAAGAATCGCGGTAACAACCTGGCTGCAGATATTGGAAACTGTGGGGATTGTATCGCGGTGCTGGCAGTGCTGGCATACGAAGTTGTCGGTATAGTCGGGTTCGCCTTCCTGAACAGCGGGTAGCATTTCTCCCTTGAGGCAAACAATGCACGTAAAAGGGGAGGGTTGCCGATTGCCGGGTACTACCGGTTCAGATGGATCGGGATACATAAGCGCTTACCTGAGTTCCTTTTTGGTGATTACGCCAGTGACGCAACATCACATGCTCTTCCACGTAAGTACTGCCTTACTTAAGCTTATGGTATGTATCCGGTTTTTCAAATGTTGCGCAGAAATTAATTGCGAATCTAACCTCAGCTCTTGCTAACAGGGCCGAAAATGCTTCTGGTGTATTTTCTTTTTGCGCCAGTGCTCGTATCATGGCAGCCTTTGAAAAAGTATAAACGGCACGGAATCACCGCAATAATCTAGATAATAGGGCATCTGACACACCATGACTTCTCATTCTAAAGTTACGCTTCCACTCGAACAGGTTTACCGTTGGGAAAAAGCCAGGGCCGATGATATCTATCTGACACAACCCATGGGCAATGGTGTTGTTCAGGAATATACCTGGAACCGCGCGGTGGGCGAAGCCCGTCGTATGGCGACTTATCTCAAATCATTGGATCTGCCACCTAAAAGTAAAGTGGCGATTTTGTCGAAAAACTGTGCACACTGGATCATGTCTGATCTGGCCATCTGGATGGCTGGCCATGTGACGGTTCCACTCTATCCAACGCTGAATGCAGAAACTGTAAGTTACATTCTGGAGCACAGTGAATCCAAAGTATTGTTTGTTGGAAAACTGGATGATTGGGATACCATGAAACCTGGTGTGCCAGAAGACATGCCGTGCATCTCTTATCCGCTGAGCCCTCAAAATGATTATCCCACGTGGGACAATATCGTGGCAGAGAACGCGCCCATGAAAGAAGACACGGTGCGCGATCCTGAAGAACTGGCTACGATCGTTTACACCTCTGGCAGTACCGGTAAGCCAAAAGGTGTGATGTTGTCATTCTATGCTATGGGCGTGGCAGCAAGTGGCGTAGCCAAAGCGCTCGAAATGTATCCTACCGATCGCATGCTTTCCTACTTGCCGCTGGCTCACGTGTTTGAGCGATATGCGGTAGAGCAAAGCTCCCTGCATATTGGCTTCCAGTTGTTTTTTGCCGATGCTCTGGATACGTTCGTTGAAGATTTGCGACGCGCGCGTCCTACAGTGTTCATATCTGTGCCGCGTCTCTGGTCGAAGTTCCAGTTAGGTATTTTCAAGAAAATGCCACCTAAGAAAATCGATCGCCTGCTGAAAATTCCTCTCTTGAACAAAGTCATCAAGAAGAAAATTCTAACGGGGCTGGGTCTTGAGCATTGCCGCTTTGCTGGCAGTGGTTCTGCGCCTCTTTCTGAAGACATCATTAACTGGTATCGCAGCCTCGGGCTTGAGTTGCTCGAAGGTTACGGTATGTCTGAAAACTTCGCTTACTCGCACATTTCCATGCCGGGCCGTTCCAAGGTTGGTTATGTGGGTGAGCCTCTTCCAGGTGTTGAGCACCGTATTTCCGAAATTGGTGAGATCGAAGTGAAAAGCCCTGCCAACATGATGGGCTATTACAAGAACGAAGAGAAAACCAAAGAAAGCTTCACTGAAGATGGCTTCTTGTTGACTGGTGACAAGGGTGAGATCGATGGTCAAAACCGCCTGAAAATCACGGGTCGTATCAAGGAAATCTTTAAAACGAGTAAGGGCAAGTACGTTGCTCCTGCGCCGATCGAAAACAAAATCATCAGTCATAACGCCATTGAGACTGTGTGTGTCGCGGGAGCCGAGTGCCCACAGCCTCACGCATTGATCATGCTGTCTGAAGATGCGTTGCCCAAGCGTGATGACGCTGCTTTCCGTGCCCAGATCGAAAGTGAGTTCACTGCGCTGATGAGCGAAGTGAACGCGACAGTTGATCCGCACGAAGCGCTGCAGTTTATGGTTGTGGTCAAGGATACCTGGGGTATCGAAAATGGCTTTTTGACTCCTACCATGAAGATCAAGCGTGATGTTATCGAGTCTACATATAAAGATAAGATCGATGGTTGGTACAGTGCCAAGCAGAAAGTGATCTGGGAATAATCAACGCCTGAAAAGGCATTCAAAATCAAAAGGGTCTCTATTTGAGACCCTTTTTTTATGCCTTGCCGCGGGTTTTTGCCGGTGCCTGAATGGAGCGGTCCAGCAAGATGACAGGAATGAGTCCAACAATGACAATCACCAGTGCAGAAAGCGCGCTCTGCTCAAGTAATTCATCGGAAGCGTACTGATAGACCTGTGTGGCGAGTGTCTCAAAATTAAAGGGGCGTAGAATCAGCGTCGCGGGCAGCTCTTTCATGCAGTCTACAAATACCACGAGCATGGCGGTGAATGCTCCTCTGCGAATCATTGGCAAGTGAACTTGTATTAGCGTTGAGAGGTAGCTGTGTCCCAAAGAGCGTGAAGCCATATCCATATTGTGGGTGACCTTATCGAGGCTGCTCTCCACCGACCCGGCGGCAACCGCCAGAAAGCGCACTACATAAGCAAAAAATACGGCAAAGGCTGAGCCGCTTAACAACAAACCAGTGGAGATACCCAAATGCTCGCGGGTCCAATCGTCAATCTGGTTATCAAAGGCGGCAAAGGGTACGATGATGCCCACCGCCAGTACTGCGCCGGGAACGGCATAGCCCAGGCTTGCTACACGAATCAGGGTGCGGGCGGCAGGCCCCTTGTTCAGTCGCTTACTGTAGGCGAGTAAAATTCCAAGCAGCAGGGTACCTAGTGCGGCTAAAGCGGAGAGGCTGAAGGAATTGAACGCGTAAGAGACGAATTCACGGCTCCAGCTCTCCGAAAAATACTGGCTGGCATAGTAGCCTAATACGCCAAAGGGCAAGACGAAACCCAGCAACACAGGTGTGGCCGTAATCGCAACGGCAGCCACCGCTTGCCATCCTGTAAGGCGTTGGGGTGGAATCGGTTCGCCAGGGTTGCGGCTAAGGTAGTGCTTCTGTTTTCGGCGGGAATAGCGCTCCAGACTAACCAGCATGATCACCACAGCGACCATCAATGTCGCGATCTGGGCGGCACCACCGAGATTACTCATGTTGAGCCAGGTGTCGTAAAGTCCGGCGGTGAGTGTCTGTACGGCAAAATAGTCCACTGTCCCGAAATCATTGAGTGTTTCCATGAGTACCAGTGCCAAACCCACGGCAATTGCCGGGCGGGCAATGGGTAATGACACGCGCATGAGAAACCCGGTAGGGCTTTGTCCAAGGCTACGAGCAACCTGGTACAGCGATACCGACTGCTCCAGAAATGCAGCACGGGCCAGCATATACACGTAGGGATACAGTGCCAGAGACATCATCAGAATAGCGCCTCCCATGCTACGAACCTCGGGGAACCAGTAATCCTGTGCGCTCTGCCAGCCAAATATATAGCGCAGTGCCGATTGCACCGGCCCGGCGTATTCCAGCAGGTCAGTGTATACGTAGGCCACTACATAAGCTGGCACTGCAAAAGGTAGTAGTAGTGCCCAGCTTAACCAGCGTTTTCCGGGGAATTCATACATGGCAATCAGCCAGGCGCTGGCAGTACCCATTACGAAGGTGAGCAGGCCTACACCGATCATTAATATGAAGGTGTTTTCGAGATAATGGGGTAATACAGTACTGATGAGGTGAGGCCAGGCATTCTCTTCGGGGAATAACGCCAGATACAGCACACTAAACACCGGAAGCGCAACGAGAGCGGCAATGATGGCTGCTGCGATCAGCCAGGGGCGTTCGTGTGTTGTGAGGCGTTTGGCCATGGACGTCTTGGCTTCTTTTGCAACGCGAAAAGCGGCCAAGGGCCGCTTTTCTGGATTTTAGGTGTGTCCGACCTGGGGTCGGATAGGCACCTTATTCGTCAAAGGCGATTTTATCAACCAGTTTTGCAGCTTGTTTGCGCAAGTCTGCAATCTCGCTTAGCGGTAAAGTATCCGCCTTGTAGCTGCCCCAGGATTGTACCAGACCAGACGGCTCAACCTCAGGATTTACCGGATACTCATAATTCTGTTCGGCGTAGATTTTTTGCGCCAGTCTGTCGCTGAGAAACTCCATCAGTTTAATGGCAGCATCTTTGTTAGGTGCGCTTTTGGTCAACGCCATACCGCTGATATTAACATGCGTACCTCGGTCACCCTGATTTGGGAAGGTAAGATGTACAGCGTCTGCCCAGGCGCGCTGTTCTTCATTGCTGATCATTTTGCCATAGTAGTAGTTGTTACCCAGTGAAAGGTCGCAAACACCTTCTTTGATGGCTTTCACCTGAGCGCGATCATTGCCCTGTGGCTTACGCGCCAGATTTGCTTTTACGCCTTTAAGCCACTGTTCGGCTTCGGCTTCTCCGTGGTGAGCGATCATGGATGCGATTAATGCCAGGTTATAGGGGTGTTTGCCGCTACGTGTACAGATTTTCCCTTTCCATTCAGGCTTGGCGAGATCTTCGTAACGTTGAATATTATCGAGGTCAACACGCTCTTTCGAGGCGTAGATGGAGCGGGTGCGCAGAGTAAGGCCGAACCAGCGACCTTCAGGATCGCGGTACTGAGCTGGGATATTGGAACTGAGGGCGTCAGAGCTGACGGATTGAACCAGATCTTTCTCAACAACCTCGTTCAAACGACCGATATCCACGGTAAAAACGAGATCAGCGGGGGAGTTTTTACCTTCACGGGCCAGACGTTCAGCGAGTCCTTTTTTGGCAAATACGACGTTAACATCGATGCCGGTCTCTTTGGTGAAGGCATCAAACAGAGGCTTGATCAGGAAAGGTTGGCGATAAGAATATACGTTGACTTCACTGGCGCTGACCACAGTGGAAGTCAACAGAAGTGCGCCAACAAACAGGCGTTGCAGGATCGAACTCATAAAAAGCATTCCTTGAAGAGTTGTTAACAGTAATAAGAACGAGAACAATTCTCAATAAAATTGAGGCGGGTGTCAACTTATTTCATGTGCTGAGGGGGGGAACAATATACTGGTGCAACTCGACAGGAAAATCTGCTGGTAAGCTGCTACGGTGAAGATACCCTCCTGATATTTTTGCGGTAATTTGGGGATGATGCGTATACAAATAGGATTAAGAGCAAGGGTTTGGCTTAAGCGGCTGTTGGCTTGTTTGCTGGTTGGCACCGGTATGGCTCAGCTTACTGGCTGCGCTACGGCGGATTACACCACGCATTACGGCTTTTTTGAGGCCGAGAATACGGCAGGTGAGTTACGTCAGTTTCGTCTTTACTGGCAAACGGTGCGTTACGAAGGTTGGCTCGAAAATACCTATCGAGCCCTGCCGGTGATTCTCGAAACGCAATGCAGTGATCGTCCTGTGCGCTTTTATGATGCGAGTTATGGCGCGGCAAGACGATGCACCGGACAGGACGGAGAAGGGATTCACTTTTGCTCTGATGGCGATCAGGATATCGATTGGCGTGGTTTGCCGTTGGCTGATGAGAGCTTGTGCGGTAGAGTGACAGATCGCCGGGGATCACAAGAGATCTTGTCGCTCGAAGGTGAGGTATTGCTGTACATGCATTGCCGACCGAGCGTTACTCAGAGAACCCGCGGCGAAGGCATCCAGAATCTGGACTATTTAATGCCGTCTTCCTTGCCCTATGTAATTTCTACCAAGAAGGTGGAGGGGAAAAATATTGAGGCCTTGGTGCCTGCCTTGTTTAATCATTCGTCGGTATGCGATCCAGAGTCCTGATTTCCGCGTGATGTTTGTAGCAAGGCGCATATGATGCAGTTCTCAGCAACACTAAAGCGCTCCACAACTTTACTTGAAGTAACAAAAGCCTACTCCCGTTAGTGGAGCTTTGGCTTATTTAACCGACAATACAGTTCAGATAAATGGATTGTTGCCCAGTTAACTCAAACGACTCGTCCAGTCATTAAAGAGCAAGGCGACATCCATTCAAACGAAACTGTTTTTTGTGTTTTCAGGTGATGCATGGCAAGACAACGTCAGAAAATTGAAGTGAACGCTCTGTGTGAGGGTATGTTTGTTTCAGACCTGGACCGTCCCTGGCATGAAACGCCCTTCCCGCTGCAAGGTTTTTATATCCGTCAGGATGACGACATAAAAGCGTTGGCGGAATATTGTAAATTCGTTTACGTCGATACACTCAAGCAGCGTGTGCGAGGTAAATATGATCGGCATACTGCTGAATCTGGTCCACGAAAGGCCTCTGTAGCCGGGCAAGAGCAACAGGCGCGTAAACGGGGTGACAAGGAGGTGGCTCAGTTAAAGCTGCCACCGGTCGTCATTAAGCATCCCCAGCAATACACCGTTCAAACCACGCTCGCCAAAGAAGTAAGCAAAGCGCGTAAACTCCATACACATGTTTACGAGGCCATTGGTGATGTATTTCAGGCTGTCGATGCCGGCGCGCCGGTGTCGCTGAAAGAAACCGAGAAAGTGGCCGAGGGCATGGTCAACAGCGTGGTGCGTAATCCGGATGCACTGGTTTGGTTATCCAAAATGCATGAGCAGGATGTACATAGCTATCAGCATGGCATTCGTGCCGCCATCTGGTCATTGGTATTTGGTCGTCATCTGGGCTTGGAGCGTAAGCAATTGAAAACCCTGGCTCTGGGCGTGTTGCTGATGCAGGTGGGTAAATTACGCGTATTGCCGGAATCGCTGCAATCCGCAACGCAATCAGAGCAGGAGCAGCGTGCGGAGTTTGAATCGTATATTGAGGCGGGGCTCGACATTCTCCAGGGGATAGAGGAGTTACCTCGTGGCGTTTTGGTGATTGCCGAATATCACCAGGAGCGCCACAATGGTTCCGGATTTCCCAAGGGTGTGACGGGTGACCGTATCCCCTTGCTCGCCAAAATAGCCGGTCTGGTGGATGTTTATCAGGGACTGATCGATCCGCGCGATGAGAACGACGCAGGTCTTTCGCCTTTGGATGCCGCGGGTCGTTTGTACGAAATGCGGAATATCACCTTCCAGCAGGATCTGGTAGAGCGCTTTATTGAGGCTATCGGTGTTTACCCTACAGGAACGCTGGTGTTGTTGAATTCAGGGGAGGTTGCCATCGTAACTGGGCATAACCAGGAGCGGCGTCTTTTGCCTCGTATTTTGGTCGTTTGCGATGCAGAAAAGCAGATGTTGAAACGCACGAAAGTGATCGACTTGAAAGATTACAATGCCGAGCGCAGCCAAAACCAGATGCTGTTGATTCGCGACAGCTTGCCTAAAGGGGCCTACGGCATTGATGAGCGGCAGTATCTGCAACAGGGGGCGGGTTCACGCTGGAGTTTGCGCAATATTGCCGGTCAACTGCGGGCAGGGTAGACTTCATCGTGATGCAGCCGAGCATTGCGAAATACACACTTTGGATTCCTGCTGACTATGCCTCGTCCTGCTTGCCGAACATGTGGGCGCCCTTCGCGCGTCTGCGTCTGTCACTTGGTCGTCAAGCAATCTAATCATCTGCCCATTGTTATTCTTCAGCATCCTGATGAGCAGGGTCACCCTTTGAATACTGCTGGCCTAGCTGTGAGAGGTTTGTGCCAAGCGAAATTGTTGGTGGGGTTGCATTGGTCTCGAGAGACCTTGCGTGACTGCGTGGGCGAAGAGTGGGTGCAGTCCGCTGCTTTGCTTTATCCCGAGACCGAAGCAACACTTAAAAACAGTTCGTCACGAGGATCTGCCCACCAGGAAGAGGAGGGGGCTTTGATTGTACTCGACGGTACTTGGCGTAATACGCGGGAAATGCTGCTCTGTAATCCATGGCTGAAGGAGTTGCCCCGTATTAGCCTGAATGACCACCGAAGCAGCGAGTATCGAATACGGCGGAGTCAAAAAGCGGGAGGCTTGTCCACTATCGAAGCGATTGCCGGTATATTGGCTCAGCAGCAAGAGGCGTTAGATGTGTCGGTCTTTTTAAAACCGTTTCAGCAGATGATTGAACAGCATATTGCGCTGATGGGTGAGGAGGTATACTCCCGTCACTACGGTGACCTTGAAAATTCTTAAGCTGCCTCCAATTAATAAAAGTCTGGATAAGACCTGGTACTCCACTTACGCATCCTTTCACTCGGAATCACATCTATGACGCCGGCTCTGGAAATTGAGCGACTCAGTAAAATCTATGATAACGGGCATGAGGCCCTCAAAGAGATCAGTTTTTCTGTTGAGCAGGGAGATTTTTTTGCCTTGCTTGGCCCTAATGGAGCGGGAAAATCCACCACTCTGGGTATTGTTTCTTCATTGATCAACAAGAGCTCCGGTAGTGTGCGGGTATTTGGTTATGATCTGGATAAGGATCTGGTGATGGCAAAGACCTGTCTCGGTGTAGTGCCGCAGGAGATTAATTTCAATCAGTTTGAAAAGGTCGGTGATATACCCGTTACGCA
>JBFHVM010000056.1:0-13385 GCA_041589495.1 Oleiphilaceae bacterium
AACCGCAGGTTGGGGGTTCGATTCCCTCCTGGCCTGCCACTCACTTGAGTGGTGGTCTGAAGAATTTTGGTAAGTCCTCTATATGAATGCAAAAGTAGAGAAAGAAAGTGGTGCCTTGGATGGCATAAAGTGGTTGCTGGTCTTTTTGCTGGTAGCTGCGGGCGTTGTTGGTAATTACTACTACTCTGCTGAATCGCTTTTGTATCGTGTCTTGGCCTTGTTGGCGCTCGGTGCGCTGGCGGTGTTTGTGGCCTTGCAGACCGAGAAGGGCAAACGTTTCTCTGCGTTGGTAAGTGAGGCGCGTACAGAGATTCGAAAGGTGGTGTGGCCTACACGGCAAGAACTGACTCAAACCACATTGATTGTCGTTGTGTTTGTATTGTTTGTTGCCCTCATCTTGTGGGGTGCAGATTCTCTCATCGGCTGGATCGTCTCCCTCGTTATAGGGTAGTTAGGAGTAACTGAATGTCCAAAGCCTGGTATGTTGTGCATGCCTATTCAGGGTACGAGAAGCATGTAATGCGTTCTCTCCAGGAGCAGATTGCACTGAAAGGTCTCGAAGACAAGTTTGGCGACATTCTAGTTCCGACTGAAGAAGTCGTCGAAATGCGCGATGGAAAAAAGCGCAAAAGCGAGCGTAAGTTTTATCCCGGTTATGTGCTCGTGCAAATGGAAATGGATGATGAAGCCTGGCATCTGGTTAAATCCACGCCGCGCGTAATGGGCTTTATTGGTGGTACTGCTGAGCGCCCAGTTCCGATTAGTGATCGCGAAGCGCAGGCGATACTGCAGAAAATTGAAACCGGAGCAGAAAAACCGCGGCCGAAAACCCTGTTTGAACCGGGTGAGGTTGTGCGCGTTATTGATGGTCCATTTGCAGACTTCAATGGTGTTGTTGAAGAAGTGGATTATGAGAAAAGTCGCGTTAAAGTGGCTGTACTGATTTTTGGTCGATCCACGCCGGTCGACCTGGAGTTTGGTCAGGTCGAAAAAGACTGAAACTGACTGAATACGGTGCCCATTTCGCCTGAGCGCGAGGTGGGCTTTTTGTGTCTATATGGGGAGCCTGTTTTTAGGGCGTTTGAACCCGGAGGAAAGTAACATGGCAAAGAAAATTGATGCTTATATCAAGCTTCAAATCGCCGCTGGTCAGGCGAACCCAAGTCCACCTGTAGGTCCCGCTCTGGGTCAGCACGGTGTAAATATCATGGAGTTCTGTAAGGCGTTTAACGCGCAGACTCAAGGTATGGAGCCTGGTCTTCCTGTTCCTGTTGTTATCTCTGTATATAACGACAAGAGCTTCACCTTCGTAATGAAGACGCCTCCTGCTGCTGTTCTGTTGAAGAAAGCTGCAGGCATTAAGAGTGGTAGTGGTCGTCCTAACACTGAAAAAGTGGGTACGGTCACTCGCGCTCAGCTCGAAGAAATCGCAAAAACCAAAGAGCCTGATCTTAACGCTGCTGATATGGACGCTGCGGTTCGCATCATCGCTGGTACTGCGCGTAGCATGGGTCTGAATACAGAGGGGGTTAACTAATGGCTAAGTTGAGCAAGCGTCAAAAGTTGATCGCTGAGAAGGTTGAAGCTGGCAAAGCATACTCCATCGAAGAAGCAGTTTCTTTGCTGTCTGAACTTTCAGGTCAGGTTAAGTTTAAAGAAGCGATCGATGTAGCAGTTAATCTGGGCGTTGATGCACGTAAATCCGATCAGGCTGTTCGTGGTTCAACCGTACTGCCTAACGGTACTGGCAAATCAGTACGCGTTGCCGTGTTTACTCAGGGCGAAAATGCCGAGAAAGCGAAAGCAGCGGGTGCTGACATCGTAGGTATGGAAGATCTAGCCGAAGAAGTCAAAAAGGGTAACCTGGACTTCGACGTTGTGATCGCAACTCCAGATGCCATGCGTGTTGTGGGTCAGCTGGGTCAGATCCTTGGTCCTCGTGGCCTGATGCCTAACCCCAAAGTTGGTACTGTAACGCCAGATGTTGAGACTGCAGTGAACAACGCTAAAGCGGGTCAGGTTCGCTACCGTACAGACAAAAACGGAATCATTCACGCGATCGTGGGTAACGTCGAGTTTTCTGCTGAGCAAATCAAGCAGAACATCGAAGCTCTGCTGGCTGATCTGAAAAAGGCCAAGCCTGCTTCAGCCAAAGGTGTTTACATGAAGAAGGTCACGCTTTCTTCCACAATGGGCCCTGGCCTGTTGATTGATCAAAGCTCCGTTTCTATCTAAGAAGCAGCTTTAAAGGTACTTTGGAGTCAGGATTCATCCTGAGCTGTCAAAGACCGCAGGTGCCGTGAAGGCGGCTTAATTTCCTGCGCAGACGGTGTGTAGTCTCTCTAATGAGTAGTCTCCGCCGTTAGGTTGCCAGCACCTTTGGGTGTCTGGCGAAACGAACTGGCCGGACTCGTCCGGCTTTGTTGAGGAGAAAACCAATGGCAATTGGACTCGAAGACAAAAAGGCGATTGTTGCCGAAGTCAACGAGGTTGCTAGCGGTGCTTTGTCCGCAGTACTTGCAGACTATCATGGTGTTGACGCCAACGACATGACTGGCCTGCGTGCTAAAGCGCGTGAAGAAGGTGTTTACCTGCGAATTGTTCGTAACACTCTCGCCAAGCGTGCTGTAGAAGGTACTGAATACGAATGCATGCAGGAAGCGTTGGTTGGTCCAACTATTCTTGCGTTTTCTTTGGAAGATCCAGGTGCCGCTGCGCGTCTGTTGAAGGATTTTTCTAAAGAGAAAGAAGCGTTCGAAATCAAAGCGCTGGCAGTTGGTGGTGAACTGTTGGGTGCAGATCAGATCGATCGTTTGGCGAAACTGCCTACGCGCGATCAGGCCCTGGCCATGCTGGCTGGAGTGCTGCAAGCACCTATTACAAAACTGGCACGTACGTTCAACGAAGTACCTTCGAAGGTTACTCGTGCCGTTGCTGCAGTTCGCGATCAGAAGAAAGAAGCAGCCTAACTATTTATTTGTTTTTACTATTAGGAGATATGAGTCATGGCTCTGTCCAAAGATGATATTTTGAATGCAATCGCTGAAATGAGCGTAATGGATGTTGTTGAGCTTGTTGAAGCAATGGAAGAAAAATTCGGCGTATCTGCAGCTGCCGCTGTAGCTGCTGCTCCTGTTGCTGCTGGCGATGCTGGCGGTGCTGCTGCTGCAGAACAAACCGAGTTTGACGTTGTTCTGGCTGGCGCTGGCGACAAGAAAGTTAACGTTATCAAAGCTGTTCGTGGTCTGACCGGCCTGGGTCTGAAAGAAGCGAAAGCGATGGTTGACGGCGCTCCTTCTACTGTTAAAGAAGGCGTTAGCAAAGAAGACGCGGAAGCGGCTAAAAAAGAGCTTGAGGAAGCTGGCGCTTCTGTTGAAATCAAATAACTGTTCTTTGAATTATTCATTGGACGGGGGTTTGGTGCCGACAGCTGCACAAATATCCTTATTCAAGAATTGGCTGGTAGCTTGAGCTGCCGGCCTTTTCTCGTTGTTAGAGATTGCTAGGTAGGCGTATGACGTCTACCTTGACGGGCTGCCCAAAAGGCCGCCTTATTCGCCGAACAGGACAGTTGCCTGTTCGGGATTTGCTAGACCGTTAAGTCATTAAACTGGGGAATACAGATGACCTACTCGTATACAGAGAAAAAGCGTATTCGTAAAGAATTTGGCACCTTGCCAACCGTCATGGATGTGCCTTATCTGCTGTCTATTCAAATAGACTCCTATAAAAGCTTTTTACAGGATGGCGTAAATGCTGAGGGTCGCGACGACCTCGGTCTGCACGCAGCCTTCAAGTCTGTATTTCCCATTGTCAGTTTTTCAGGAAACGCGGCACTGGAATACGTAAGCTACCGGTTGGGTGAGCCTGCTTTCGACGTGAAAGAGTGTATTCTCCGTGGTGTCACTTATGCAGCGCCCCTGCGCGTTAAAGTGCGTTTGATCATCTATGACAAAGAGTCAGCTAATAAGGCGATCAAGGACATCAAAGAGCAGGAAGTTTACATGGGTGAGATGCCGTTGATGACGGAAAACGGCACCTTTATCGTCAACGGTACCGAGCGCGTCATTGTTTCCCAGTTGCACCGTTCGCCTGGCGTATTCTTCGATCACGACAAAGGCAAGACGCACTCTTCCGGTAAGCTGTTGCACTCTGCGCGGGTAATTCCTTACCGTGGCTCTTGGCTGGATTTTGAATTTGATCCCAAGGATCAGGTGTTTGTGCGTATCGACCGTCGTCGTAAACTTCCTGCGACGATCCTGCTGCGTGCCTTGGGTTTCAGCTCCCAGGAAATTCTCGATATGTTCTTCGATACCAGTAAATTCTCACTGAGTGAAGAAGCCTGCAAACTGGAATTGGTGCCTGCGCGTCTACGTGGTGATCTAGCCAGTTTTGATATTAAAGATGCCAATGGCGAAGTTATCGTAGAAGAAGGGCGTCGCATTACTGCACGCCACATTCGCAAACTCGAAAAACTGGATAACCAGCTCGAAGTTCCACGCGAATATCTTTATGGCAAAGTGATTGCCAAAGATATTATTAATGAAGAGACCGGTGAGTTGCTGGTTGAGTGTAATACCGAGATCACCGAAGAAGTGCTGGAGTCTCTGATTTCCGCTGGCATTGAAGGCCTCGAAACACTGTACACTAACGAACTTGATTGTGGACCGTTTATTTCTGATACCCTGCGTAACGATCCAACCAGTAATGAGCTGGAAGCGCTGGTAGAAATCTACCGCATGATGCGCCCCGGTGAGCCGCCAACCAAAGAGTCGGCCGAGAATCTGTTCAAGAATCTCTTCTTCACTTCAGAGCGTTACGATCTGTCGGCAGTTGGCCGTATGAAGTTCAACCGACGTATCGGCCGTGATTCCGAGACCGGTGCCGGTGTGTTGGATAATGAAGATATTATTGATGTTTTGAAAACCCTGATCGATATTCGTAACGGTAAAGGTGATGTGGATGATATCGACCACCTGGGTAACCGACGTATACGATCTGTTGGTGAAATGGCAGAAAATCAGTTCCGCGTGGGTCTGGTGCGTGTAGAGCGCGCAGTTCGTGAACGTTTGAGCATGGCCGAATCCGATGGTCTCATGCCTCAAGATCTGATCAATGCCAAACCGGTTGCTGCGGCCGTTAAAGAATTTTTCGGTTCCAGCCAGTTGTCCCAGTTTATGGATCAGAACAACCCGCTGTCCGAAGTCACGCACAAGCGTCGTGTTTCGGCACTTGGCCCAGGTGGTCTGACTCGTGAGCGTGCCGGCTTCGAAGTCCGTGACGTACACCCGACGCATTACGGACGTGTATGTCCAATCGAGACGCCTGAAGGACCAAACATCGGTTTGATCAACTCCTTGGCTACCTATGCGCGTACCAACAGCTATGGTTTCCTTGAGAGTCCTTACCGTAAGGTAGTTGATGGTCTGGTAACCGATGACATCGCTTACCTGTCTGCTATCGAAGAAAGCGGTTATGTCATCGCACAGGCAAGCGCTGTTGTGGATGAAAACGGCAAACTGACAGAAGAGCTGGTTACCGTACGACACAAGAACGAATTTACTGTAATGCCTCCCGAGAAGGTGAACTACATGGACGTCTCGCCACGCCAGGTAGTATCGGTCGCCGCGTCGTTGATTCCCTTCCTGGAACACGATGATGCCAACCGTGCCTTGATGGGATCGAACATGCAACGTCAGGCGGTACCGACTCTGCGTTCCGAGAAGCCGCTGGTGGGCACCGGAATCGAGCGTATCGTAGCGCAAGACTCTGGTGTGTGTGTGGTCGCCGATCGTGGTGGTGTGATTGAGAGCGTTGATGCGGGCCGTATCGTGGTGCGTGTTAACGATGACGAAGTGGAAAAAGGTGATGCGGGTGTAGATATCTACAACCTCACCAAATACGTACGTTCAAACCAAAACACCTGCATAAACCAGCGTCCTCTGGTGAAGCAGGGTGATACCATTGCACGTGGTGACGTGCTGGCCGACGGTCCTTCTGTCGACATGGGTGAATTGGCGCTGGGCCAGAACATGCGTATCGCATTTATGCCCTGGAACGGATACAACTTTGAGGATTCCATCCTCGTATCCGAGCGCGTGGTTCAGGAAGATCGCTTTACCACTATCCACATTCAGGAGCTGACCTGTGTGGCGCGTGACACCAAGCTTGGTAGTGAAGAAATCACTGCGGATATACCCAACGTGGGCGAGAGCGCGCTGTCCAAACTGGATGAGTCGGGCATTGTTTACATTGGTGCGGAAGTTGGCCCCGGAGACATTCTGGTTGGTAAAGTGACGCCGAAAGGTGAGACGCAACTGACACCAGAGGAAAAACTGCTGCGCGCTATCTTTGGTGAGAAAGCTTCTGACGTTAAAGATACTTCGTTGCGTGTATCAACAGGTACTCGTGGTACGGTTATCGACGTGCAGGTGTTTACCCGCGATGGTGTTGAGAAAGATCAGCGTGCACGTGATATCGAAGAAGCGCAGCTCGACAAATTCCGTAAAGACCTGAAAGACGAATACCGTATCGTATCCGGTGCGACCTATGAACGTCTCACTGCAGCGCTCGATGGTCAGGCAGTTATCTCTGGGCCTGGTCTGAAGAAAGGCGACAAGATCTCTGGTGAATACCTGAACGGTCTCGAGTCTGGCGACTGGTTCAAGATTCGTATGGCGGATGATGCGCTGAACGACATGCTTGAAAAGGCCGAAGGTCAGCTCGAAGAGCGTAAGAAAGAGCACGAAGAGCGATTCGAAACCAAGAAACGCAAGTTGCAGACTGGTGATGATCTCGCACCGGGCGTACTGAAGATCGTTAAGGTGTATGTTGCTATCAAGCGTCGCATTCAGCCTGGTGACAAAATGGCTGGTCGTCACGGTAACAAGGGTGTTATCTCCGTTATCATGCCGGTAGAAGATATGCCTTATGACGAGCAGGGTAATCCTGTCGATATCGTCCTTAACCCGCTGGGTGTACCCTCCCGTATGAACGTGGGCCAGGTTCTCGAAACGCACCTGGGTGCGGCAGCCAAGGGTCTGGGGCGCAAGATCGATGCAATGATCAAGCAACAGCAGGACATCAAAGCCCTGCGCGACCTGCTCGACCAGATCTACAACGGTGTTGCTAGCAAAAAAGAAGCGCTGGATAGCCTGAGTGACGCAGAAATTCTCGAACTGGCCAACAACCTACGCGGTGGCGTGCCCATGGCGACGCCTGCTTTCGACGGTGCCAAAGAGCCAGAAATCAAAGAGTTGCTTCGTCTGGCTGATCTCGATGACAGCGGACAGTTCCAACTGTACGACGGTCGTACCGGCGAAGCCTTTGATCGTCCGGTCACAGTTGGCTACATGTATATGCTCAAACTGAACCACCTGATCGACGACAAAATGCACGCGCGTTCAACTGGTTCTTACAGCCTGGTTACCCAGCAGCCGCTGGGTGGTAAGGCGCAGTTCGGTGGACAGCGTTTTGGTGAGATGGAGGTATGGGCGCTTGAAGCATACGGTGCCGCCTACACCTTGCAGGAAATGCTCACCGTTAAGTCGGATGACGTTAATGGCCGTACCAAGATGTATAAGAACATTGTGGATGGCGACCATCGTATGGAGCCTGGCATGCCAGAGTCCTTTAACGTACTGGTTAAAGAAATTCGCTCGCTGGGTATCGATATCGAGCTTGAATCGGATTAAGCCCTCGATACCTTTAGATAAAGCGGACGTGGAGGTGGCTTAAGCCCCTCCACAGAGAAATAACTCCACTTGGAGCATGAAGCGATGAAAGATTTATTAAACCTTCTCAAAAATCAGAACCAGAATCAGGAATTTGACTCCATCCGCATCGGCTTGTCATCGCCTGAAATGATTCGATCCTGGTCCTATGGTGAAGTCAAAAAGCCCGAGACCATTAACTACCGTACCTTCAAGCCTGAGCGCGATGGTCTGTTCTGTGCCAAGATCTTTGGTCCTATCAAGGATTACGAGTGTCTGTGTGGTAAGTACAAGCGCCTCAAGCATCGCGGTGTTATCTGTGAAAAGTGTGGTGTAGAAGTTGCGCTGGCTAACGTCCGCCGTGACCGTATGGGTCACATCGAACTGGCTAGTCCGGTGGCTCACATCTGGTTCCTCAAATCTCTGCCATCTCGCATTGGTATGCTGCTGGATATGACTCTGCGTGATATTGAACGCGTACTATACTTCGAATCTTTCATGGTTATCGATCCAGGTATGAGCACGCTGGAGCGGGGTCAGTTGCTTAGCGATGAGCAATACTACGAAGCGCTGGAAGAATTCGGTGATGAGTTCGACGCTAAAATGGGTGCTGAAGCAATCCAGGCCTTGCTGCAAGATATCAATCTGGAGAGCGAAATTGAACGTCTGCGCGAAGAAATTCCGGCGACCAATTCCGAAACCAAAATCAAAAAACTGTCCAAGCGTCTCAAGTTGCTGGAATCGTTCCATGCATCCGGTAACAAGCCTGAGTGGATGGTGCTGAACGTACTGCCGGTTCTGCCACCAGATCTGCGTCCTCTGGTACCTCTCGATGGTGGCCGTTTTGCGACGTCCGATCTCAACGATCTTTACCGTCGTGTGATTAACCGTAACAACCGTCTTAAGCGTCTCCTTGAGTTGAGTGCACCGGACATTATCGTACGTAACGAAAAGCGTATGCTGCAGGAGTCGGTTGACGCTCTGCTGGATAATGGTCGTCGTGGTCGGGCCATCACCGGTTCCAACAAGCGTCCTTTGAAGTCTCTTGCCGATATGATTAAAGGTAAGCAGGGTCGTTTCCGTCAGAACCTACTCGGTAAGCGTGTTGACTACTCCGGTCGTTCCGTAATCGTTGTTGGTCCAAGCCTTCGTCTGCACCAGTGTGGTTTGCCGAAGAAAATGGCTTTGGAGCTGTTCAAGCCCTTTATCTTCTCCAAGCTGGAGCACCGTGGTCTGGCGACTACGATTAAAGCGGCCAAGAAAATGGTCGAGCGCGAAACTGCTGAGGTGTGGGATATCCTGGCCGAAGTGATTCGCGAGCATCCTGTTCTGCTTAACCGTGCACCAACACTTCACCGTTTGGGTATTCAGGCTTTCGAACCTGTACTGATTGAAGGTAAGGCGATTCAGCTGCACCCGCTGGTTTGTGCTGCCTACAACGCCGACTTTGACGGTGACCAGATGGCTGTACACGTTCCGTTGACGCTGGAAGCTCAGCTCGAAGCGCGCGCCCTGATGATGTCCACCAACAACATCCTGTCGCCAGCTAACGGTGAGCCAATCATCGTGCCTTCTCAGGACGTGGTTCTGGGTCTGTACTATATGACGCGTGAGCGCGTCAATGCGCTTGGCGAAGGTATGGTCTTCTCCGACGTGAAAGAGGTGCAGCGTGCTTACGGCGCCAAGAAAGTACACTTGCAGGCACGTATTAAAGTCCGTGTGACCGAGTACAGTATTACCGAAAACGGCGAAAAAGTGCCCAACACGTTGCTGGCAGACACCACGGTGGGTCGTGCCATGCTGTTCAACATTCTGCCACAAGGTCTGCCTTTTGAGCTGGTCAATCGGCCCATGGTCAAGAAGGCGATCTCTAAACTGATCAACTCCGCTTACCGTGTCTGTGGATTGAAAGATACCGTTATCTTTGCTGACCATCTGATGTATCTCGGCTTCTCGCAAGCGACATATTCCGGTTCGTCCATCGGTGTTAACGACTTTGTAATACCTGACGAGAAAGAAGGCATCATCGATGCCGCAACGGCCGAAGTAAAAGAAATCGAAAGTCAGTTTGCTTCAGGTCTTCTGACGCACGGTGAGAAGTACAACAAGGTTATCGATATCTGGTCTCGTGCCAACGATAAGGTTGCCAAGGCGATGATGGACACTCTCGGCAAAGAGGATGTTGTGGATCGCGAAGGTAACACGGTTGAGCAGGACTCCTTTAACTCGGTATTTATGATGGCCGACTCGGGTGCTCGTGGTTCTGCGGCCCAGATTCGTCAGCTGGCTGGTATGCGTGGTCTGATGGCCAAGCCCGACGGCTCCATCATCGAAACTCCTATTACGGCTAACTTCCGTGAAGGTCTGAACGTACTGCAGTACTTTATCTCTACGCACGGTGCTCGTAAGGGTCTTGCGGATACGGCACTGAAAACGGCTAACTCCGGTTACCTGACGCGTCGTCTGGTAGATGTTGCCCAGGATCTGGTGGTTACCCAGGAAGATTGCGGAACTACTGAAGGTCTGTTGATGACGCCGATGATCGAAGGCGGCGACGTTGTTGTGCCTCTGGGTGATCGTGTATTGGGTCGTGTCACGGCTAAAGACGTATTTGCTCCCGGCGATCAGGAAAACGTAGTTCTGCCGATCGGTACTTTCCTGGATGAAGGTAAGGTTGCCGAGCTTGAAAGTGCGGGTGTGGACGAGGTTTGGGTACGCTCTGCGATTACCTGTGATACCCGCCACGGCGTGTGTTCACAGTGTTACGGTCGTGACCTGGCGCGTGGCCACGTGGTTAACCGCGGTGAGGCTGTTGGTGTTATCGCTGCACAGTCCATCGGTGAGCCCGGTACACAGCTGACCATGCGTACCTTCCACATTGGTGGTGCAGCATCGCGAGCGTCTGCTGTTGATAACATTCAGGTGAAGCATGGCGGTACTGTTCGTCTGCACAACATGAAGTCCATAGAGCGTAAAGACGGCAGCCTGGTGGTTATCTCTCGTTCGTCTGCCTTGGCAGTTGCGGATGAGCACGGTCGTGAGCGTGAGTGGTACAAGTTGCCTTACGGTGCGGTACTGTCGGTGAAAGACGGTGCTAAAGTGGATGCGGGCGAAGTGGTTGCCAAGTGGGACCCACACACGCACCCCATCATCAGTGAGCAGGCCGGTAAAGCGCAATTTGTTGGCATGGAAGAAGGTATTACCATCACCACGCAAACCGATGAGTTGACTGGCCTGTCCAACATAGAAATTATCGATCCAAAGGATCGTCCTTCGTCTGGTAAAGATGTGCGCCCGATGGTGCAGTTACTGGATGAAAAAGGTGAAGTGGCAACGCTACCCGGTACCGATACTCCGATTCAGGTGTTCCTGCCTGCTAACGCACTGCTTAGCATGCGTAACGGCGACCCTGTTGAAGTGGGTGATGTATTGGCCCGTATTCCACAAGAGTCTTCGAAGACGCGCGATATTACGGGTGGTCTGCCTCGCGTAGCCGATCTGTTCGAGGCGCGTAAGCCGAAAGAGCCTTCCATTCTGGCTGAGATCAGTGGTGTGGTGAGCTTTGGTAAAGAAACCAAAGGTAAGAAGCGTCTGGTGATTACGCCTAAAGATGGCAGCGATCATTACGAAGCCTTGATCCCCAAATACCGTCAGTTGAACGTATTTGAGGGTGAGTCGGTAGAGAAGGGTGAGGTGATCTCTGATGGTCCGTCCAACCCGCACGACATTCTACGCCTCCTGGGTGTGGTTGAGTTGACCAAGTACATCACCAACGAAATCCAGGACGTCTATCGTCTGCAGGGTGTTGTGATCAACGACAAGCACATCGAAGTTATCGTGCGTCAGATGTTGCGTAAAGTTGAAATCACCGAAACCGGTGATACCGAGCTCATTAAGGGTGATCAGGTCGAGTGGGTGAAATTCCTCGAAGAGAACGAGAAGGCGGATGCCAACGACAAGATGCCGGCACAGTGCGAGCGCCTGCTGTTGGGTATCACCAAAGCCTCGTTGGCAACCGAATCGTTTATCTCGGCTGCTTCGTTCCAGGAGACCACACGCGTACTCACCGAAGGTGCGGTAACTGGTAAGCGTGACTTCCTGCGCGGTCTCAAAGAGAACGTTGTAGTGGGTCGTCTGATTCCTGCCGGTACCGGTCTGGCTTACCACAGCGAGCGTAAGAAGAAGCGTGAGTCCTCCATGGAAGAGGGCTTGGGTGTAAGTGCTCAGGACGTGGTAGAAGCTTTGAGCGCAGAGCTTAATAAAGAATCTGATTCACTGTGAGGTGGGTCTGTGGAGTGGCGCTCTAGCGTTGCTCCCAAAGTATTCAGGCGCTTGCTGTACAAAATTGCAGCAGTTGCTTGACACTGTCGAGGGGCGTCATTAGACTTGCGCTCCTTGACTTTAGGGTGCCCGGTTTGTGGCTGCAATTCGGGCACTGAATATTCATTAGTTTGTGGAGTTTGCTTACATGGCAACCATTAATCAGTTGGTTCGTAAGCCTCGTAAACGCGTTGTCGCTAAAAGTGACGTACCCGCACTGCAGGCTTGTCCTCAGCGTCGTGGTGTGTGCACTCGCGTATATACGACTACCCCTAAGAAGCCTAACTCGGCTTTGCGTAAGGTTTGTCGTGTACGTTTGACTAACGGTTATGAGGTAACTTCGTACATCGGCGGTGAAGGTCACAACCTTCAGGAGCACAGTGTTGTTCTGATCCGCGGCGGTCGTGTTAAAGATTTGCCTGGTGTACGTTATCACACAGTACGTGGTTCTCTGGACACGTCCGGTGTTGCCGATCGTCGTCAGGGCCGTTCCAAGTACGGTGCTAAACGACCTAAGGGTTAACCAATTAATGTTTAGGTTGTCATTAGTCTGTCAACTTGAACGCATATAACTGTATTAAAGGATAAGAGTAAGGCCAGTCTCCATGACTGGGCGAGCCTGAAGACCTTTGATGTAAATAGAGGGCTTATCATGCCAAGAAGAAGAGTTGTCGCGAAACGCGAAATCCTTCCGGATCCCAAGTTCGGAAGCCAGCAGCTTGCCAAGTTTATTAACCACGTAATGGTTAGCGGCAAAAAAGCAGTTGCTGAGAAAATCGTATACGATGCGCTGGATACCGTTGCAGCCAAAGGACACGAGCCTCTGGAGCTGTTTGACAAGGCTCTGGAGTCCATCCAGCCAATGGTCGAAGTAAAGTCCCGCCGTGTTGGTGGTGCTACCTACCAGGTGCCTGTAGAGGTACGTCCTTCTCGCCAAATCGCGCTGGCTATGCGCTGGTTGGTGGAGTACTCACGTAAGCGTGGCGAAAAGTCCATGGCTCTGCGTTTGGCTGGTGAAATCATTGATGCTTCCGAAGGCAAAGGTGCCGCAGTGAAGAAGCGTGAAGACGTTCACCGCATGGCAGAAGCCAACAAGGCGTTCTCGCACTACCGCTTCTAAGATCCTGGTTGGATTTTCGAGCAAAAAAACGAGCCTGCAGTATTGCAGGCTTTTTTGAATTAATGAGGAAATAAATAGTGGCACGAAAGACCCCTATACAGCGTTATCGTAATATCGGTATCTGCGCGCACGTTGATGCGGGCAAGACAACGACCACCGAACGTGTGCTGTTCTATACGGGCCTGTCTCACAAGATTGGTGAGGTGCATGATGGTGCCGCTACCATGGATTGG
>JBFHVM010000057.1:0-13352 GCA_041589495.1 Oleiphilaceae bacterium
CGACTGGACCTGGCAAGGGGGTAATCCCGATAGCTGGTTGCTGCAACGCAGCAGCGATAATGGTGCCAGTTTTGTCACGCTGACGGCGCCCGAGAGCAGTGCCAGGAGTGTGATCGACGATGGACTGAGTGCGCAAACCAGCTTTGTCTATCGTATTGCGGCGCAAGCTAACGGCATTACTTCGGCCTTTACGACTAGCGATATCGTCAGCACGACGGCGGCGGATGCGGGGCAACCGCAAAGTCTCGCGGTAGTGGTGGACACAACAAACGACGCCACACAATTGAACCTGAGCTGGAGCATGAATGCCGGCTTTAACCCCAACAGCTTTGCAATCTACCGGGTGATCAGCGGTGCCGATGACGAATTAGTTGCAGAGTTGAGCGATGCCTCGACAACAAGCTACCAGCACAGCGACTTGGACCCCGGCACAAGTTATCGCTATCGCCTGCTGGCGCGTTATGATAATGGCGATGCTGAAGCGGACAGTGTGGTGTCGGCCTCTACCCGCTCGTTAACTGTGCAGAACTTGCGCCGCGTCTCCTACGGCCGCACGAACATTAACATGGCTTGGGATGCGTCAGCGGCCAATGCCTCGAGCTATCAGATTTTACGTGATGGGAGTCTGATTGTTTCTTCACAAACGGAGCTGTCATATTCCGATACGGGGCTGGAGCCCGGAACCTTGTACGAGTATGAGGTACGGGCCTTTCAGAATGGTAAGTCACAGTCAGCAAGCGCTAATCTTCCAACAAGTCCAAATTCTCCTGTTTTGGAGGCGGCGCTGAATGCTGAAAATCGTACCTCTGAAGTGGACATTACCTGGACTTACACGGGTAACGGAGAGCCAGAATGGCGCATTCTGCGGCAAGGGCCGGGTGAAACTGACTACAGCTTGTTGGCGACGATACCTGCGGCTGCTTCGCCAGCTGAGCGAGCGACAAATTACAAAGACAGCGGTTTGAGTTCGGGCAGCACCTATAGCTACCGCATGGTAGCGCGGCTGTATGACACGAATTCAACGGTAAGTAATACGGACTCGGAAACCACTGCGCCCATCTCACCAAGCCTATCGGCGACAGAGGGCAGCGACAATACGACAAGGATTCAGCTTAATTGGAGCTATTCGGGTGATGGTGAGCCTTCGTGGACATTGGAGCGCGCGCTCTTTGGCAGCTCAAGCTTTATTACGGTGACGAGCTTACCGTTTGGCCAGACCAGCTTTGAGGATACCGTGCAACCTGGGCATCGTTATAGTTATCGGGTGACCGGCTCCCTCAACGGCGTTAACTCGGCTCCCTCGCCTTTGGCCACCGAAGCCACACGGCCGCTCGCGCCCACCAACGTGAATGCAAGCGTCAGCACCACGTCATCACCGACCAGTGAAGTTGATGTTACCTGGACCCAAGTGAGTTGTTCCGGACCTATTGAATACCGGGTAAACGGTGCGATTTCGGACACGCCTACAAGTAAACGGTTCGATAGCCTGAATCACGATACCTCATATAGTTACAGCGTCACTGCGAGCTGTAATGGTAAAGTATCTGATACCTCCTCAACGGCGAGTGCCCGTACCAATGTGTCTTATGCACAGATGTATGATGATGTGCTGATCAACACCTTCAATAACGGCTCGGCCAATAATAATTGCGCTTCCTGCCATGTGATCGACGCGACGAAAACCAATGCCCGTAATGTGTATGAAAAGCTTACCGGGCCCATGAATACTACGTGCCTGGCTGTTCAGGATTTGGAGCAATGCGATGGTGATGCCACGGTTACCGAAATGAATGGTGCAAACGGCTTGGCCAATATCGATATGTTGTGGCGCTGGCTGTCACAGGGAGGTCTCGATAACTAATGTCCTGGCTTGCCCCGCTATCGCGCTGCTGAGTCTCTTTATGCTCAGCAGCTGTATCTCGCTACAGCATTTCTCTTCGTCACTCACAGCGCAACAGCTCGAAGCGCAGAGCGGCTGGCAGGCCCATACGCTGGCAAGCAAGGACTTTGACCTACTGGTCTTGGCGCCCAAGATGACGGCGGTTCATGATGACTGTAGGGGAACGCAATGCCTGCTGACGGTCTACATTGAAGGTGATGGGCGAGCCTGGCTGAGCCGACACCGGCCTTCTATCGATCCCACCCCCAAAACCGCACTGGCTTTTGAGCTGGCTCAGCAGCATACCATTGGGCCGGCGGCCTATCTGGCGCGGCCCTGCCAGTACCTGGGCGGGCTGAGCGCACGCAACTGCAGGATCGCGGACTGGACGCATGCCCGGTTCTCACAAAAGGTCATCGATAATGTGAGCGCGGCTATCGGCGCTCTTAAAACCCGGATGCGGGCCACCCATCTAATTTTGGCAGGTTATTCCGGTGGCGGAACACTGGCGGCGCTGGTGGCGGCAGAGCGTGATGATGTGGTAGGTCTGATTACCATCGCGGGTGTGCTGGATACTCAAAAGTGGACGACCCTGCACGCGGTCTCGCCGCTAAAGGGTTCACGTAATCCCCTGGATGTCGCCGGGCAGTTAGCGCCAATACCCCAGTGGCATTTTTTGGGCGGCGAAGATGATGTGGTGCCGCAGTCTGTGCTCGAAGACTATCAAGCGGCTATGAGTGGTGCTGAAGCATTTTATGTGGAATATGTGCCCGGCTTTGACCATGCCTGTTGTTGGCCCGAAACCTGGTCGCACTTGCTTGAATTGATACAACAAGCCTACGAGGGATTCAATGACAGCGAGTCAGCAGGGTAGCATTGAAAAGTAGTCGAGGGCTAAAGTGTTGGCGGGCAACAGATCCTGAGGTATGGCCTTAACCTCGGTTGCCAGAGCACGAGCCTTGCTGCACATGCTGCATTAGCGATCAGGACCCTGATTCAGGAGGCGATTTGTCCGCTCGGGCGGTCAAGCTCACATACGTCCGCTCCATCTTCCCAACCGGCTTCCCAGGCGGCTTCTACGACTTCGCCAATGTAGGGGCAACGCGATTTTTCCATCCCCATTACACCGGCCATGTAGCCCTGACGGTATGCCTTGTTGAGTGAATCAATGTCCCAGCGTAGTGAAAAGTCATTGGCCATACGGCCGCTCCTTTCGTGTGCTGCCACCTCCTGCACTGCTGGTTGCGAGGGAGAATGGGAAGAGACTAGCTCTTCAGATTCAGCGTGTTCGACTAAAAATAAATTTGGCTGTGCCATGTTCTTGCTTTTTTACTTGCTACTCGGAGTGCGTGTGGAGTTTTTGATTTTTTTAATAAGTTCGGGGAGTTAGCCCCAATCCTTCACGCGGTTTGTTAACTACTGTTCTAACCCTAGAGCAAGCTGTAAGTGTTCGCCAGTAACAAAGATTACAATTTGTCCATTGACTGACAATAGGCCTTACATTTGGTGACAAGCTACCACAGGCCTAAAAAGGCAACAAACCCGAATAGCTCGAAAAGCGAGCTGTTCGGAATATGTATAACGAGATTCAGAACTGACGCACATTTTGTGCGCGAGCGCGATTTAGTTTTGCTGGTATTGGGCGAGAAAATCAGCGAATTCCAGCGTATCTGCGGCTTCGATTTCGCGGGCTTTGGTAAAGGAGGTTTCGGCGGCGCGTGCCAGGGCGAGGTTGTCTTCGCTGCGACTCCAGCCGTGCAAGTGCTGTTGGTGCTTACGTGAAATTTCACCGGCGAATTCGAGCCAGCTGAGTTTTTCTTCACGCATGACGTGCAACACCTGCGCCGAGGGGGTGAGTTCTGGCTGGCGCAGTTTGGCTTGTTGCTCGGCCAGAGTCTCGCAATAGCGTTGGTCTCCAGAGTGGGCGTCGAGTACGCGGGCCAGTTCGGCCATTTGCTCGGTGAGCGCCAGTCCCCAGCTTTGCAGGCTGGCTTCGTCATCCTCACCCTTGAGCATCAGACCCGGTTTACGCCCCTCATTAACAGTAGCGCTAAAGTTGCGTTCAATACGGCGACAGCCGTCGTCGGTGATTACGGGGGACTCGCTAAACAGGCAATGCAGCAGGAACAGGTCAAGAAAGTCTACTTGCGAATCGGTGATCCCCAAGGGCAGGAAAGGGTTAAGGTCGAGACAGCGTACTTCGATATATTCCACGCCGCGTTTTCGCAAAGCCTGAGTGGGCTTTTCACCGGAATGGGTGGTGCGCTTGGGCCGAATGGGGCTGTAGTACTCGTTCTCGATCTGCAGAATATTGGTGTTGAGCTGAATAAACTCGTCACCGTGCTTAATACCGATTTCTTCGTAGCGCGGGTAAGAGGTGCGAATGGCTTCACTCAGGGTGTTGGTGAAGTTATCCAGGGTATTAAAGCAGATATTCAGCGAAGCCTGGGCATTATTGTGATAGCCCAGATCGCCCATACGCAGGGAGGTAGCGTAGGGTTTGTAGTAACTGCCCTTGTCGTCAAAGCGTTCCAGATCGTGGCTGTTACCATTCAAGAAGCTGGCATCGAGCGCCGGAGACGCACCAAACAGGTACATGAGTAACCAGGAATGACGGCGGAAGTTGCGAATCAGGGCGAAATATTGCTCCGATTTAAAATTCTGCAGGCTATCGCTGTTCTTGAGGGCCAGTTTGCGCGCCTGCCAAAAGCTGTCTTCGAGGGAGAAATTAAAATGCAGACCAGCAATACTCTGCATAATGCGCCCATAGCGGACGCCTAGCCCCTGCCGATACACATGCTTGAGTTTACCGATGTTCGAGTTGCCGTATTCGGCGATACGAATACTCTCGTCGCCGGCTAGCTTGCAGGGCATGCTGCCGGCCCATAACAGTTCATCGCCCAGCTGGTTTTGTACATAGTGATGAATGTTATTGAGGCTTTTGAGCAGCGCCTCGCGGGAGTTGGTCACCGGGGTGATCAGTTCCAGCAGGGCTTCGGAATAGTCGGTGGTGATCTGCTCGTGCGTAAGCGGGTGCCCCAAGGCAGCAGGGTGGCCGCTCTGGGCAATGGCGTAATTGCTACTCGCACGCAGTCCTTCCTTTTCGATACCGCGTCGCATGGGCAGGTCGGCCCCCGCCAGATAGCGTTCAAATTGTTGCAGGCTCTCGTCGAAAGAACCGGAGTGCGAGGCGGAAGTCATACGCTTGTCCTGTGTGCGGCGCCCCTAAAGAGGAGCGTGCTAATTTCTGTACTGGCCATTATACGCGGCGAGGGCGCCACTGGAGCAGCCGCCCCCAAGAAACACTGTTTCAGTTTTTGATCAGTTTGCTGAGCGCATCGGCCATGGCGGTATTCGTCTGCGGTGCCGCCTTGGGCGCTTTGGCGCGGTTCTTGCCGCCGGGTGCCCGTTCGTTTTTGGTTGTCGGCGCTTCGGTGGCATCCAGGCGCATGCTCAGAGCGATACGTTTGCGGGCCACGTCGACTTCCATCACCTTCACTTTGACGATATCTCCGGTTTTAACCACTTCGCGAGGATCTTTGACGAACTTATTGGCCAGCATGGAGATGTGCACCAGACCATCCTGATGCACGCCAATATCCACAAAGGCACCAAAGTGCGTGACGTTGGTGACGCTGCCTTCGAGAATCATGCCGGGCTTGAGGTCTTTGAGGGTTTCGACGCCTTCCTTAAAGGCCGCAAAGCGAAACTCAGGGCGCGGGTCGCGACCCGGCTTGGCCAGTTCGGCAAAAATATCCTGTACGGTGAGCAGGCCGGTTTCGTCATTCACAAAATCGTTCGCCGCCAGACCTTTGAGTAGGGCAGCATTGCCGATCAATTCGGCGATGCTCAGCGCTTTGGTACTGGCAATGCGTTCTACCACCGGATAAGACTCCGGGTGCACGGCGGAGGCATCCAAGGGGTTATCGCCCTGCTGAATACGCAAAAATCCCGCGCTTTGCTCAAAGGCTTTTTCGCCTAGGCGAGCCACCTGTTTCAGGCTTTCGCGGGTGCGAAAGGCACCATTGCTATCCCTGAACTGCACAATGTTCTGGGCGATGGTCTGATTCAGCCCCGCCACACGTGCCAGCAAAGGTGCTGAAGCGGTATTCACATCGACGCCCACGGCGTTTACACAGTCCTCCACCACGGCATTCAGGCTGCGTCCCAATTGCACCTGGCTCACATCATGCTGGTATTGACCCACGCCAATGGCCTTGGGTTCAATTTTTACCAGTTCGGCCAGCGGGTCTTGCAAGCGGCGGGCGATGGATACCGCTCCACGAATCGTCACGTCGAGATCGGGAAACTCCTGCGCGGCAAATTCCGAGGCGGAATACACCGAGGCGCCTGCTTCGCTCACCACTATGCGCGACAGCTTGAGCTCGGGATAGCGCTTGGCCAGATCACCTGCCAGTTTTTCGGTTTCGCGCGAGGCGGTGCCGTTGCCAATGCTGAGCAATTCCACGTTGTGCTTGCGGGCGAGTTCAGCCAGTATCTCGATGGACTGGTCCCACTGGTTTTTAGGCGCATGCGGGTAAATGGTGGCGTAATCGACCAGTTTTCCGGTGGCATCGACTACGGCCACTTTTACGCCCGTGCGCAGGCCGGGGTCCAGTCCCATAGTGGCTTTGGCACCAGCAGGCGCGGCCAGCAGCAAATCTTTAAGATTGCTGGCGAATACGTCAATGGCCACCTGCTCGGCGTCGTCGCGTAAACGGCCCAATAATTCGGTTTCGACATGCAGGTTGAGTTTTACGCGCCAGGTCCAGCGTACCACCTCGCGCAACCAGACATCGGCCGCTCGGCCCTGATCCTCAATGCCCACATGCTTAGCAATGCGCCCCTCACAAGGATGGATCGCACCACGCTCGTTGGGGTCGAAGCCTGCGGGTACCAGACTCAAACTCAGCATTCCTTCATTGCGACCGCGGAACAGGGCCAATGCACGGTGCGAAGGAATTTTGCTGATGGCCTCTGCGTAGTCAAAATAATCCCGAAACTTTTCGCCGGCCTGCTCCTGCCCCGCAACGACGGCACTGTGTACCTCGCCTGCTTCCCACATAAATTGTTTGAGGGTGGCGAGCAGGGCCGCATCGACGCTAAAGCGTTCCATAAGAATGTATTTGGCGCCATCGAGAGCGGCCTTGGTGTCTTCAAACCCGGCATCTTTATTGAGGTAGTCGGCGGCCAGTGTGTCGGGATCATGTGTGGGGTCGGTAAACAGGGCATCGGCCAGCGGCTCCAGCCCTGCTTCAATGGCGATTTGGCCTTTGGTGCGACGCTTGGGCTTGTAGGGCAGGTACAGGTCTTCAAGCTCGTTCTTGGTGACCGCATTGTCGATTTTGGCTTTTAAGGGGCCATCGAGTTTGCCCTGCTCCTCAATACTTTTAAGGATGGTATCGCGGCGATCGTTGAGTTCACGCAGGTAGCGCAGGCGCTCTTCGAGCTGGCGCAATTGGGAGTCATCCAGCGCACCGGTCACTTCTTTACGATACCGGGCGATAAAGGGCACCGTGGCACCACCGTCTAAGAGTTCGACCGCCGCCGTGACTTGAGGGGCGTTGACATTGAGTTCCTGAGCAATTTGTTGAGCGATGGATTGCATGAAAGGCCTGTGTTGCGAAATTCGGTTTGCTGAAGCGTACTTTTTGGGTGGCGCACAGTGCGCCACCTTATCTATAGCCACCCGATATGGTGGCGGTGCGCGTATTTTAAACCTTTCGCTACAAAAAGTGCGATTCAAAGTGTGGCACATTTGGGTACAATGCCTGCCCGCGTTTTTCTTGTCCGAGGTTGCAGTGGCCAATCGTCTTAATGCCAAACAATCTGAAGCCGTACACTATATCGACGGCCCCCTACTGGTGCTGGCCGGTGCGGGGAGTGGCAAGACCAGTGTGATTACCCGCAAAATCGCCTATCTCATCAACGAATGTGGTATGAAGGGCCGCAATATTGCGGCAGTGACCTTTACCAACAAGGCCGCACGCGAGATGAAAGAGCGCGTAAGCAAACTAGTGAGCGGCCCGGAAGCCCGAGGTCTTACCGTATCCACCTTTCATAACCTGGGCCTGAATATTATCCGCCAGGAGCACAAGACTTTGGGCTATAAGCCCGGCTTCTCGATTTTTGATGCCGAAGATGCGCGCAACCTGATTCGCGACCTGATGATGAAAGAAGGGGAAGAGAATAGCGATCAGCTGAATGATATTCAGATGATTATCTCCAACTGGAAAAATGCCATGTGGACGCCGGCCTACGCCGCGCAAAAAGCCGACGGCCCCGAGCAGCAACTGGCCGCACAGGTGTATGAGCTCTACAACCGTTATTTAAAGGCCTATAACGCCCTCGACTTTGATGATTTGATTCTGCTACCGGTGCAGCTCTTTCAGCAGCACCCCGATGTGCTCAGCAAGTGGCGTAACAAGATTCGCTATATGCTGGTGGATGAGTATCAGGATACCAATCTGGCCCAGTACGAATTAGTCAAACTGTTGGTGGAACAGCGCGAAAAACTCACCGTGGTAGGCGACGACGACCAAAGTATCTACGCCTGGCGCGGTGCACGGCCCGAGAACCTGGCGCGCCTGGAAAAAGACTTCTCGTCCCTCAAACTGATCAAACTGGAGCAAAATTATCGCTCCACCTCGCTGATTCTCAAGGCAGCGAATACCCTGATCGCCAACAACCCCCACGTGTTTGAAAAGGCCCTGTGGAGTGAGCTGGGCATGGGCGACAAAATTCGCGTGATCCGCTGCCGCAACGAAGATGCCGAGGCCGAGCAGATTGCAGCCGAGATTCTTGATCTCAAGCTCAAAAAAGATATTCCCTTTAAGGATTTTGCCGTGCTCTACCGCGGTAACCACCAGTCACGACTGCTCGAAATCAAGATGCAGGCCTTTCAGGTGCCTTATCGACTGTCGGGCGGTACCTCGTTTTTTGCCAAGAACGAGATCAAGGATGCCATGGCCTACCTGCGCCTGCTGGTAAACCCCGATGACGACGCAGCCTTTTTGCGCATCGTGAATGTGCCGCGCCGGGAGATTGGCCCGACTACGCTCGAAAAACTCGGTACCTATGCCAACGAGCGTGATGTGAGCTTGTATCAGGCCATCGACGAAATGGGCCTCACGCAGCACCTCAGCGAAAAGCCGCTGTCACGCCTCAAGCGTTTTAGGGAATGGCTCGATCGCACCATTCAGCGCTGTTATCAGGAAGACCCCATTCCTGTCGTCAAACAGATGTTTACTGATATCGAATACGACCAGTGGCTGTATCAGCATGCCAGCACGCCCAAGGCCGCCGAAAAACGCATGGATAACATCTGGATTCTGGTGGATTCCTTACGCAAGATGCTCGATAACGACAAGGGCACGGCTGACGAAATTGGCCTGGAAGAAGCCATCTCCCGCCTCATTCTGCGTGACATGCTGGAACAGCAGGAAGAAGAGGACGATAGCGACAAGGTACACATGCTCACCCTGCATGCCTCCAAAGGTTTGGAATTTCCCCATGTATTTATTATGGGTATGGAAGAGGAATTGCTGCCGCATCGCACCAGTATTGAAGAAGACAATATCGAAGAAGAGCGCCGCCTGATGTACGTGGGCATTACCCGCGCACAACGCACACTGGCCTTGACCTATGCTGCCATGCGCAAGCAGTATGGCGAAAAAATAGAAACCATCCCAAGTCGCTTTATCGACGAACTGCCCGAGGAAGATCTGCAGTTTGAGGGTGGCGATGAGCAGGACAAGCAGCGTTCGCAGCAAAAAGGCAAACAAACGCTATCGGCCCTGCTCAATGGTTTGAAGGACTAGCTTTTAACAATAAACACTAAAAAACAAGGAGGCCTTTGTGTGGGTCGTCATCTTTCGCGCCAAAGTACGCCAACTCGATGCACAATATCATGAGTGGGCAGCTCTCCTTCGTGACAAAGCCCTCAACGAATTTGGCTGCACAGCCTTTCATAGCCTGCAGGAAGGCGACGAAGAAATAGCCCTGTCTTATTGGCCCAGCGAGGCCGCCATTGCCGCCTGGAAAAATGAAACCCTGCATCGTCAGGCGCAGACTCTGGGGCGAACACGCTGGTATGCTTCGCACAGCGTCACCATCGCCGAAGTAAAGAGGGAGTCGCATAGCGCTTTAATTGCCCGCTGACCTCGTTAAAATTGTTCTCAAAATGCTCATGTATTCCAATACACTGCGCTTTTTCGAGCAATTTTGCCTTGTCAGCAGGCCCTAAAATTCACTATGCGACACCCTCTTAAAAAACACTATGAAAGAATTGGAGATGAACATGATTGAATGGTGGGCGGCCTTTGTCGCTATCAATGGATTGATCGTATTGCTGCTGGCACTTAACGTTTCCCGTTTACGTATCACCCAGCGTATACCCTATGGTGATGGTGGCAACACAAACATGAATCAGGCCATTCGCGCTCATGCCAATGCGGTGGAACATGGTGTATGGATGGCTCTGTTGCTATTAGCCATGGCGCTCATGCGAGCGAATGTGGAACTCATTGCCGGGCTGGTGGCGCTATATACAATCGGTCGTCTTGCTCACGTAATAGGAATGTTGCAACGGCGTTTTAGTTTTCGCCGCTGGGGTGCTGCCATCATGTATCTCACGCAGATGGTGGCCGTACTCACGCTGTTGTTTATTTTCTTTGGGGTGCTTTAATGACGCAGCACTTTTTGTCCAAAGAAGCGTTCACCCAAGTTATCGATGCCACGCCACTGGTGTCGATTGACCTGATCATGCGCAATGCCAAAGGGCAAATTCTACTAGGGCAACGTCTAAATAAGCCCGCCCAAGGATACTGGTTTGTGCCAGGTGGCCGTATTCGTAAAAACGAAAGGCTGAGCGATGCGTTTTCACGTTTATGCGCCACGGAATTAGGTTTGGTGCTATCCATAAACCAAGCCAAACCGCTTGGTAATTACGAGCACTTTTACAACGACAATGCCATGGACGCCGAAGGTGTGAGTACGCATTATGTGGTGCTCGCCTACGAAATTAGTCTGAATAGTGACTTGCCAGTTGCGCTCGACGATCAGCATGAAGACCAAGCCTGGTGGAACGAAGCGGATGTGCTGAACAGTGCCAAGGTGCACAACCATACCAAGGATTATTTTCGTCCATGAGGTGGTTTGTTTTAAAGAGTATTTGCGGTTGTGAATAATCCAGCGCCCGATCCCATGCAGGAACAGCCAGCGCTATTTACTGTTCCCGAAGTAAAGCGTTCGCGCACGTCGGACGTACTACTGGAGCTGGCAGAACAAACCCAACAAGCCAGTCTTACTCTGCGTGGCATGACGGAACGTTTAGGCGATCGCACCTTTGGAATGCTGTTGGTGCTGCTGTCAGTTTTTAATATTGTGCCGCTCGTATCGCTCTTGGCTGGCTTACTGATCTGTATTCTCGGCCTGCAAATGGCGGTAGGCCTGCGCAGAGTCTGGCTCCCCAAAGCGATCCTCGATCGCGAACTGCCTAAAGAAAGCGTGCGCAAAGCGCTGCTCGCCTTCGAACCCAAGGTGCGAAAAATCGAACGCTTTGTACGTCCGCGTTGGCAGTTTACCGAAGCGCCGATTGTCGACCGTATCAATGGCCTGGTGATCGCGCTGCTCGGGGCCATTATTACTCTGCCGTTGCCCCTCACCAATCTGGGTCCGGCACTGGTTGTGGTATTGATGGGTTTGGGATTGCTGGAGCGTGATGGCGTTGTTCAGGTGGGGGCGGCACTGCTGGGCCTAGTGGCGATGGGCGTGGTTTTTTATTTTGTTTTTTGAGGCGATATAAGACCGTTGCATCGAACATCCGGGCATCAGTGTTGCGGACTTTAATCGTTCAAATAAAGTAAGTCGTATGTTTATCTGCCAATAAGACCTCCATTAGATGAGATGCTCAATAAAGTATTAGGAACCTTCGCGAAAATTGAATTGGGACAATGATCCCGATGGAACGAGATGAGATTATTAAAGTTGGGGCAATTTAGCTTAGCAAACTAACCTAAAAAGGATATGACACATGGATGTGATCAAAACGTTAGCTCCGGGAAAACCGGGCACTAAACGCTTTGTCCGCGAATGGGGCGATTCGCTTGTGGCGGTCAGGTACCGAAGGAATCAGCGTACAAGCGAGACGCTGACGACCATCGAGATAATTGTCGATCGGCGTGACTATCAAGGGCAAAGCTTCAACCAAGCGGCAACACTCAGTCTGCGCAAGCAACAAATCGTCGCGATATTTATAGATTACTCAGAAGTGCAGCAACGACAAAAAGCCAAGCAACTGGGAGCACGTTGGAGCGCGCAACTCAAGCTTTGGTTGCTAAAATACGATGACGTTGTGAGCTTGGGGTTTGGGAATCGAATTGTGCATGGCGCCGCAGAAAAATGCACAGATATAGACACAAGTCTAATGTAAGGCATTCCTATATATGGAATTTAACCAGATTTAGACACAGATAAACGTCTGTTTGACCAGACTTAGGCATTGTGGTCAGATGTGACCACGACGTAGATTTAAATGTTATGGGTCATCACGAGAATAGTCGTATGGTTGATATTGAATTTTCATTCCAAGAAATGAAAAACAAAGGATACATATGTGGGGATATCGAAAGGTTTATTTCTTTCATATTGAGCATTGGTAACGAAATAGAGCTTTGTGGTATCAAAAACCCGAAAGCACCTGATCCGTATATATACCTAAAACATAGAATTAATTATTTAAAGGCTACAGAGTTTCTAAATGAGTTTGATTTCTTAAAAGATGATAGAAATATTAAAATGAAAACTATTAATAGGGTTTATTCGATTAACCCAGCAAAACACTCAGCTGAAGTCCTGTATGACTGGAAAGGCAAAAATGACCCATAACAAGGTTATCAACCTGACCTCCACTGCGTTGCTTCGTTTGTGTTTTAACGCTACGCTAACACAAACAAATCAACTACGTTCCGGCCGGTTATAACGGCGTTATAAGGCTTAATCGAAGAATAAAAAGGCGATGAATAGTCGCGATTAAAGTACTGTGGCGCGGCCTGCTTCGTTCCATACAACGTGCTATCGCCCAACTCAATTCAGCTGTTCCGGTGCCATCTTTAATCTGCAATCAATCTGGTAAATCTCAGCTTCGTTTTTGGTGTGCCAGTCGAGGGTGCGTTGCGGGCTGAAACGGTTACAATGATCAAAAGCGGCCTCTGCCAGGGCAGGGGCTTTGTTCAGAAATTTAGGTGGCTGCGTGGTGCAAAAGGGGTAGGGCCGTTATAACCAACGGCTCCACCGGACAAATTTTACTGTCACCTTTTTTGCGCTGCGCTACAAAAAAGTCGCCATTAAAATTTCCCGGTGAGCCGGGCGTTATATTTTTCAGGCGGTTTTAGGTTAGTGTTGTGTTAAGCAGGGAAAGCGCATTCTTTTTAAGCATTCCTTCGTTTAAGTTTTAAGGTAGGTTGAACGTTTC
>JBFHVM010000058.1:0-13337 GCA_041589495.1 Oleiphilaceae bacterium
AGACGAATTAGCTCAGGCGCGGCGGCAATTGGCCGATTTACGAGCGAGCGCCCAGCCGGATTTAAGCAGCATAACAGCCTTGAATGACACCATCACGCGAAACACGCAATTGATTGGCATGATTGATAATCACTTAGGTTGCGGGCATCAGCCAATGTGGCGCAGTAAATAGCGACAGGTGCTGTGCTCATCTGTCGCTGGAAATATTAAATTTCTTCCTGACGGGCTGGGATAGCCTGACCCTGATAGATGCCGATATCATTGGGCGTAGGCTCGGTGCGTGTTCGGTTTTCACCTTCTCCTTCAAAAATCACGTCGTACTCAGGATCCTCGACCACGGTGAGTCTCACGCCCGTTGTAGTGTCAGGATTGGCCTCTGCAAGTTGATCAAGAATGGCTTGCTTTTCGCAATCGGTAGGGTCATTGATCACTCTTGAACCGTCAGCGTTTTCAATTGCCTCGATGTATTCCGACACATAAACACGCACCTCTTGGGTGACATAGTCTGTCTCCACGCGCAGTCGTTTTACCTGAGGGAAATTGTCGTTAATGTAGAAAAAGTTTTGCGCAATTTTGCCATCTTCACCCGAGCATTCGGCGGCTGCATCAGGGTGTACCGGTCGTGTAGTCACCCCAGCATCGCAGGCTTGCAGGTCTTCAGGAGATTCGGCTTCGTCGTTCGGATAACAGATTTCATCCTGTATAATAAATTCCATGACTCCCAGGCGGGTATCGAAACCATCGTCAATGGAGAAGCTTTCGATTTTGCTGGCATCATTCATGATGGCCTGGCGCAAATAAGGGGGTGTATAGCCTGAAACCTGAAAGTCATCTGGGTTGGCCTGAAAAAAACCAACAAAAGGGGCTGTAGCGCGATCTCGTGCACTAAGTAGCGCTTCTTGGCTTTGTGTAATCAATACGGATTGTTGAACAATGCGGGTGAAGGGGTTGTAGGAGGTGTCGAAGTCGACGTAGAGGTTTTCGGAAGTAGTGGTGTTCTCTACAACGATATTACGGTTGGTGTAACTGCAAAAATCGTCATCCGCGGCAATGGCGCGCGCCATTTTTTCTTTTGCTTCTTCGAACACGCCAATTGTTCTGCCGGCATCGGTGGTGGCAATGAGCTCTTCGATAAAATCGAGCGGATTGTTCGCTTGTGTCACTACGCCTTCGTTAGTCACGGTGTAATCGAGATAGCTGGCGAGTTTGGCGTCTACAAAATCACGGGCGGCCAGCTGGTCGGTCGTCAGCGTGCTTTCGTCAGCGGGTTCGTAAGCGAACAGGATGTCTTCGAGGTAGAGTTTGTAATCGCTGGTGCCCGCACTGACGGAGAAATCACTTACGCCAATCGATACCGGTGACTCGGGGATGTTGGCGCATAGGTCCGCCGTGCTTAAATAGTCTGGATCACAGGCGCTAAGCAACAATACAGTCGCCAGGGTGCAAAGCGTATATTTTGTGGAATGCATGCAGTGTCTCGTACGGAAGGATATTCAGCCTCAAAGGGCGCATTCTAACATGTGCACGGGCTGTATCAGCGAGCCAATTCACTTGCCGGGCATTAACAAGGCTTAATGTTATTGCCCGGAAAGGCGTCTCCAGGTTTCGTGCAAAATACGGGCATCATTGGCAGCACGGTGGCGTTCCAGCCTAAGGTCGTGAATCACTTGGCGGTGGCAGTCTTGCCACTGCGCAACCTGTTCGTCATTGAGTAGGCTGCTGATGGAATCCAGCTGAAAAGCCGGTTTACTTTTATTGGCCTTGAACAGGCGATGCAGCCAAAAGCTGTCGAAGGTCCAGGCATCGCAATAGGCATGATCCGGAATCAGCTTGTTTAACGCTTCAGTGACTTCAGTGATTTCACTACCTTCACGTTCGAGCACATCGCGGCCTATGCCATGAATGCGTGCAGCTTTTTCTGACCAGTCCTGCCACAGCACATGGGGCTTAATCAGCCAGGAATGTACTTCACCATCGGGCAGGCATATGCCTACCTCAATGGGGTAACTGGCGACCAGGTCGAGGCTCGAGGCTTCGAAGTCGATGAAGGTCGGAAATTCCGTGCTCATGGGCGTGTTCTGGTTCGAGAATTAAAATGGGCGACCATATTAGCGGCAGGGTGTTCAGGTTTCAAACCTACACGACCAGGTTTTGCAATTGTTTGATCGCTGTATGGGGGCTGAGATGTGTCGTATTTATCGTTAGAATGCCGTTAACAACGAGGAGACTTTATGAGCGCTTCATCCTGGCCGGAAAAACTGGTCGCCATTTATTCAGGTGGAATGGATTCCTTCACCCTGCTCAATGAGGCACATGCTGCAGGTAGCGAGGTGTATGCCTTATCGTTTAATTATGGGCAAAAGCATACTAAAGAGCTGGAGTACGCGAAGGGAGTGTGCCTGCAATTGGGCATCCATCACCAGATTGTGGATATTTCGGCGATCAATGATTTGTTGGCCGGTTCTTCGCTCACCGACGATATCGATATTCCTGACGGGCATTACGAAGAAGAAAGCATGAAATCAACGGTAGTGCCCAATCGCAACATGATTATGTTGTCGTTGGCCATTGCCCATGCGGTGTCGATCAAGGCCAGTGCGGTGTATTACGGGGCGCATGGTGGTGATCACGCCATCTACCCGGATTGTCGCCCCGAGTTCGTGGAAAAAATGAACGAGGTGGCGCGCGTAGCCAATTACGAGTCGGTTGAAGTGGTTGCGCCCTATATCCAGCTCGACAAGGGCGAGATTCTTAAGCGGGGCTTGGCGCTTGGATTGGACTATGGTCAGTCATGGACCTGCTACAAAGGGTTAGTGTTGGCCTGCGGTACCTGTGGTGCCTGCAATGAGCGCCTCGAAGCCTTTCGTGATAACGGCGTAAGCGACCCTCTGGCATACGCCCCCTGAGGTATGGATAAGCCTCTCGCACCTGCGTGTTTACGCAATCAGCAGCCTATCTTTGAATTCCTGGATCCGCTTATGGCGCGCGGTGCCCGCGTGCTGGAGTTGGGGGCGGGCACCGGACAGCATGCTGCCTATATTCTGTCGCAACGGCCCGACCTGTTTTGGCATTGCACCGATTTGCCCGTGGCCTTACCTGGAATCGCGCAGTGGTTGGCTGATGTAGAAACCTGCGGCGCTCGCTATCGAATTTCGGAACTTGATGCGCAGCGCCAGGAACAGTGGCCCTCGCCCGCATCGGTAGACTGGGTATTTATGGCCAATACATTGCATTATGTGAGTCAGACTTGTGCCCGGGCCATGCTGGCGTGTGCCGCACAATCGCTGGTAGCGGGTGGGCGAGTGGCCATTTATGGTCCCTTTAACGAGCAGGGCAGATATACCAGCGAAGGTAACCGGGCGTTGGATGAGTGGCTGCATGCCAGAGATCCCCAAAGTGGCATTAAAGATCTTGAATGGTTGGTTGATGAAAGTGCCGGTTTGGCTTTAGAAGCCTTTTGCGTGCAGCGTCTGCCGGCCAATAATTTGGGCGTTGTGATGACAAAAATGGGAAAACAGAGCTGAGATGGCAACGTATGTGATTGGAGATTTGCAGGGTTGCTTTGAGCCTTTGCAATGTTTGATGGATAAGCTGGGTTATAGTCCTTCCAGGGATACACTATGGTTCGCCGGGGATCTGGTGAATCGTGGCCCGCAATCTTTGGCCTGTTTGCGCTGGGTGCGCGAGCACGGCAGTCGGGTGGTGTTGGGCAATCACGATCTGCATTTACTGGCTATTTACTACGGCGACCCCGCCTTACTGAAAGGCAAAGACACCCTGCGCGAGACCATTAATGCTGAAGATGCCGAGTCACTGATGCACTGGCTACGACAGCAATCGGTGCTGCATCATGACGAGGGCAGGCAGTTGATCATGACCCATGCCGGTATTCCGCATATCTGGTCATTGGAGCAAGCTAAGGCGCTGGCTGGCGAACTCGAAGCGGTACTGTGCGAAGGTGATTACGAGGCGTTCTTTGCCGCTATGTATGGCAATGAACCTGCATGCTGGAGTGAGTCGCTGTCGGGCATTGCGAGACTGCGCGTGATTACCAACTACTTTACGCGTATGCGGTTTATCAAACCGGATGGCACCCTCGATTTTGCCGCCAAGGAGGGGCTCGACTCGGCTCCGACTGGCTATGCGCCGTGGTTCACCTATCAGCGCGATGACAGCACGCGCATTGTGTTTGGCCATTGGGCTGCCATACAGGGCCATACCGGGCAAGCCAATATGTGGGCGACGGATACCGGATGTGTATGGGGTGGGGCTCTGACTGCCCTGAATATAGACTCCGCGGAGCGCATTACCTGTGACTGTTAAAGCAAAAACGGTTTTGCTACTGGGCGGCTGTAGCGGCGCAGCGGCGATCGGTTTCGGTGCCTTTGGGGCGCATGCGCTGAAGGCAATATTGTCTCCTCGCTTAATGGCAGCCTTTAACACTGCTGCCGAATACCACCTACTGCATTCTGTTGTCTTGCTGGTACTGGCTGGCCTCATGCATTTGCCGGGTGTGCTGCACCCACGTTGGGCGGGTAACGCCGCTGTCGCATTGGTTTTTGGCTTGCTTTTGTTTTGTGGTAGTCTCTACAGCCTTGCACTGAGTGGTATCACTGCCTTGGGCATGATTACTCCGATAGGTGGTTTGGCTCTCATCAGCGCCTGGTTACTGATTGCCGTAGCCGTGTGGTGTGCAGACCGGTCACCGTCCAATAACCAAGAAAGACTATGAATATTCAACTTAACGGCGAACCTTACGAGCTGGACTTGGGCGCTACGCTGGCCACGCTGTGCGCGCAGCTCGAACTCGGGCAGAGTCGCTACGCGGTAGAAGTTAATATGGAGATCGTTCCGCGCAGCGAGCATGGCGACTTTGCCCTGAGCGAAAACGACAAAGTAGAAATTGTTCAGGCCATAGGTGGTGGCTGAACCGCAGGCATTGGGAGATGCAACAAGTATGAGTAGACAGCGAGAAGATCGCCCACTGGAGATTGCGGGCAAAGTCTATCAGTCCCGCTTACTGGTAGGTACCGGCAAGTATCGTGATCTGGACGAAACCCGCGAGGCCATCGAGGCTAGTGGCGCCGAAATTGTGACCGTGGCGGTGCGCCGTACCAATATTGGCCAGAATCAGGATGAGCCCAATCTTCTCGAAGTGATCTCACCCGACAAGTACACCATTTTGCCGAATACCGCCGGCTGTTATACCGCCGATGATGCGGTGCGCACCTGTCGCCTGGCGCGTGAGCTGCTCGATGGTCATGATCTGGTGAAGCTTGAAGTGCTGGGTGACCAGAAAACGCTGTATCCCAATGTGACCGAGACCCTGTCTGCCGCAGAAACCCTGATTAAGGATGGCTTCAAGGTAATGGTGTATACCACCGACGATCCTTTGGTTGCCCTGCGTCTCGAAGAAATGGGTTGTGTGGCCGTTATGCCATTGGGTGCGCCAATCGGCTCAGGTCTGGGGATTACCAATCCCTACAACATCCAGTTGATTCTGGAGCAGGCCAAGGTGCCGATTTTGGTAGACGCTGGCGTGGGCACCGCTTCGGATGCCACAGTGGCGATGGAGCTGGGCTGTGATGGCGTGTTGATGAATACCGCGATTGCCGCGGCTCAGCAGCCCATGCGCATGGCCAAGGCGATGCGACTGGCCATCGAAGCCGGTCGTGAGGCATGGTTGGCGGGTCGCATGCCCAAACGGCTTTATGCCTCGGCCTCGTCCCCTATTGAAGGGCTGATCTGAGCGTCCGCAGATAACTAGAGAGACTCACAGCCCCCGGCTACTGATGAGAGGGGTATAAGGAAAACACAATGGCAGAACAACGAAAGTCCAAATCCAATCGTCGCCAAGAGATTCTGGAAGCACTGGCAAAAATGCTGGAGAACGATCCCGGTGCACGCATTACCACAGCCAAACTGGCGAAACAGGTGGGTGTAACCGAGGCAGCTTTATATCGACACTTCCCCAGCAAGGGAAAAATGTTCGAGGGCCTCATTGAATTTATTGAGGATGCGGTGTTTTCACGCATCACGCGCATCAATCAGGAAGTGGGGTCGGGTGTGGAGCGCCTGCAGAAAATTCTCACTCTGGTGCTCGCATTCTGTGAGAAAAATCCGGGCATGTGTCGCATTATGATGGGTGATGCGCTTGCCGGTGAGAACCCCAAGCTACAGCAGCGCGCCGCGCAGTTTTTTCAGCGACTCGAAACCGAACTAAGGCAGGTGATTCGCGAAGCCGAAATTCGAGAAAAGAAAACCTGTCGCCTGCCGGGCATGGCTGGCGCCAACCTGCTCTTGCTGAACGTTGAAGGGCGTATTCATCAGTACGTGCGCACCCAGTTCAAACAGTCGCCAACCCAGGGTTGGTCGGCGCACTGGCCGCTATTGGCGAGCGGCTTATTCCAGTAGCGCGTCCAACGTGTCGTAGATGGCAGGCGTGCTGATCAGTATGTCGTGGCCGTACAGGCTGGGTGGGAACCCTTCGGGTATGGGATTGAAATGACCGCAGCGCGCCCCGGATTCCAGAGCGATCAAGCGCGCTGCGGCAAAATCCCACGGGCTCAATGATTCGTAATAGGCGTCGAGCCGGCCACTGGCTACCCAACAAATATCCATGGCTGCCGAGCCCAGTCGGCGAATATCCTGACAGTGCATGAGTATTTTTTCGGCGCGCTTAAGTAACATGGGAACGGTGGACTTCTCGTAGGGGAAGCCTGTAGCAACCAGTGCTTTGCGCGCATCCTGCAAGCCGCTCACGTTTAGCGGCTCACCGTTGAGTGCGCTACCCTGGCCGAGGCGGGCTTCGTAACACTCGTCGAGAAAAGGGTTGTAGACCACGCCGGCCTGTACTTCTCCGTCCATCGCGAAGGCAATAGACACGGCGACCATATTGTGTCCATGGGCATAGTTGACCGTGCCATCGATGGGGTCAATGATCCAGATGGGTGATTGTAGGTCCTGTGCCTGGGAGCGATCGGTGTAAGTTTCTTCGGAGAGTATACGGTGATCAGGAAAGCGTGACTGAATGCGTGCGATGATCATTTTGTCGGCGGCCGTATCGGCACTGGTGACCAGCTCCTGCTGATCCTTGTACTGCTGTTCGACTTGGCCCAAACGACGTTTTTCGGCAATCATTCGGCCAGCTTCCAAAGCCGCTTCGCGGGCCAGTTGGGCGGCTTCTTTGATCAATTCCTGCACGCAAACTCTCCTGTGTTGTTTGCAGCTGTGTGAATGCTTTGCGCGGTGCGCATGCGCATTTTTTGCACGGAAGGTTTACAGCTGCGTGAATCTGAGGTTAGGATAATAGGCATGAACATGATTGCAAGCATCCGAACGTCGTTAAGCAAGTTCTCTCTTAATGAGCTGGGCCAAGGCCTTGTGCGTACAGCTAAAGTGGCTGTGCAGGCGCAGGGTGTTGCGGGTGCACAGCATTTTTGGCAGTTCTGGTTTTATTTTAGCAAGATGGCCAGACTGCGCCCCTGATATTTACAGGGCAGTTTGGTCAACCAGGCTGCCCTCCGAGACCAATGAAAACCCGGTAGGCAGCCCCTACCGGGTTTTTTTGTTTTGGCAATTATATCAATATTGGGGACAGGATCATGATACAGAGCGGTATCGCAGTTAACACATCAGAGGACGTGCTTATCACGCAACAAGAGCGTCGCTTGGCGACACCGGCAGAGCTCAAGGATCGCTTGCCTCTATCGGTAGCTTTGCAAGCACAGGTTACGGAGCAGCGTAAACAGATTAATGCCATTCTCGCTGGTGAAGATAGTCGTTTGTTGGTGATTACTGGCCCCTGTTCGCTGCACTGTGAAGATGCGGCACTCGAATATGCCCGGCGTTTGCGCATCTTGCAGGAAAAAGTAGCCGATCGCTGTTTGTTGGTCATGCGCGCTTATCTCGAAAAACCACGTACCACAGTTGGTTGGAAGGGCATGCTGTATGCGCCGGATCTGAGTGATCGCTGCGATTTGGCTGCCGGCAGTGAGGCTAGTCGAAGGCTGCTGTTGCAGCTGGTCGAGCTGGGTCTGCCCTTGGCTACAGAGGCACTGAGTCCATTGGCTTTCAATTATATCGACGACCTTATTTCCTGGACCGCTATTGGCGCTCGCACGACCGAATCGCAGATTCACCGGGAAATGGCCAGTGGCCTTGCTTGTGCCGTGGGCTTCAAAAACGGCACGCATGGTCGTGTCGACACCGCTGTGCATGCGCTGCAGGCCGCGAGCCAGTCACACAGTTTTTTGTCGGCCAGTAATGATGGCCAGTTAGTGGTGCGTGAAACAGCGGGTAACGATGCAGTGCATCTTGTGTTGCGTGGTGGTGCGGGCAAGCCTAACTATCATAAGGAGTCGGTTGCCGAAGCCGTTGCAGCGATGGATAAGGCGGGACTGGAGCCCTCGCTGGTAGTTGATTGCAGTCACGAAAATTCCGGCAAAGATCACCGCCGTCAGGCGGAAGTGCTAGAATCTGTGGTGGCGCAAGTCAATGCAGGGCAACATGCCTTGCGAGGTGTGATGCTCGAAAGTCATCTGCAAGAGGGAAGGCAGGGCATGGGTGGCGAACTGGCTTACGGTGTGTCAATTACCGATGCCTGTATTGGCTGGAAGGAGACCGAGGCTTTAATTCAGGGTGTGGCAGACTCGCTGCGCGACTAGCTTTGCCATCATGAAATTGTCCGGACTACCGCAAGGCGATCCGGACAATTTGGTCTAATGGGTATCAATCCTGCTCGCGGGCAATCGCACGGTAGGCAATATCACTGCGGTAGAACATGCCTTTCCAGTCGATCTCTTTGGCGAGCTCGTAGGCACTGCGCTGGGCTTCGGTGACGTTGTTGCCCAGGGCGGTGGCGCACAATACGCGCCCGCCAGCGGTGCAAACCTTGTCATTGTCCAGCTTGGTGCCGGCATGGAAAATCTTGCGGTTCAAATCCTGAGGCGTATCGAGTCCCGTGATTTCCTTGCCTTTTTCGTAAGCGCCAGGATAGCCCCCTGCAGCTAGCACTACGCCTACTGCGGCGCGCTCATCCCAGTTTGCTTCGGCTTGATTCAGCGTGCCATCGAGGGCAGCATCGCACAGGGCGACCAGATCCGATTGCAGTCGCATCATGATGGGCTGGGTTTCGGGATCCCCAAAGCGGCAGTTGTATTCGATTACCTTAGGGCTGCCGTCAGCCATGATCATCAGGCCGGCATACAGAAATCCGGTGTAGTCATTGCCTTCTTTAGCCATACCCTCAACAGTGGGTTTAATCACTTCGCGCATAATGCGGTCGTGAATGTCGGCGGTTACTACGGGAGCAGGTGAGTAAGCGCCCATGCCGCCAGTGTTGGGGCCGGTATCGCCATTACCTACGCGCTTGTGATCCTGGCTGGTGGCCATGGGCAGGATGTTTTTGCCATCGGCGATGACGATAAAACTGGCTTCTTCTCCGTCGAGAAATTCTTCAATGACAACTCGGCAGCCAGCTTCACCAAAGGCGTTGCCCGAGAGCATGTCGCGCACGGCCTCTTCTGCCTGTTCAAGCGTTTCGGCTACGATAACGCCTTTGCCTGCAGCCAGACCATCGGCTTTGACCACAATGGGGGCGCCTTTTTCGCGCAAATAAGCGAGCGCGGGTTCAATTTCGGTAAAGTTCTCGTATTCGGCAGTTGGGATGTTGTGTCGTGCCAGAAAGTCCTTGGTAAAAGCTTTGGAACCTTCAAGTTGCGCAGCCCCTTTGCCGGGGCCAAAGCAGCGCAGGCCGCGTTCTGCAAAATAATCTACCACGCCTTCTACCAGGGGGGCTTCGGGGCCAACGATGGTCAGGGCGATCTCTTCTTCTTTTGCAAAATTTGCCAGAGCCGCGAAATCCATGACGTCTATGGCGACATTTTGCAGTTTTTCTTCGAGTGCGGTGCCAGCATTGCCCGGAGCCACATACACCGTTTCGACTTGGGGGTTCTGTGCCGCTTTCCATGCAAGAGCGTGTTCGCGTCCACCGCTGCCAATGACCAATAGTTTCATCTGAATAACCTTATTACTGACCTGCTATCTGTTGACGTAAATCGGGCGAACCCGAAGCGTCGCAAGCATACCTTATTCAGCGCGCGGTTTGAATGTTCGCCCGGCAACTCAGGCCGAGTTCGCTAGCTGTTCAAGCTTTTCGCGTAGCGGGCCTTCGATGGGTACGGCCTTGGTGGTGCGCTTATCCATCAGCACAAAGGTATTGGAAGCCTCGGCAATGACCGCATTGCTGCCTTCGAGAAAAATGGTCTGATCCATTTTGCAGCTGGTGTTGCCGATGCGCATCACTTTAGTCTGAATTTCGAGCGTTTCGTTGAGATAACTTGGCCGACGGTAGTTAATATTGCTGTTCACCAGGGTGAGGGCGAGGTCGAGTTTAGAAAAAAACTCAACGGCATTGTAGTTTTCGAACAGAACCCAGCGGGCCTCCTCAAGGAACTCGATATAGCCGGCGTTATTCAAGTGGCCGTGCTGATCGAGGTGATAACCCCGTACTTTAATGCGAATGTAGTCAGTCAACGTACTGCCCTCCCAAGCCAAAGCTGAGTGTAGCGGCTTGAGAGGGCGCTGGAAAGGCTTGTGCGCAATTAGTGGCGGAAGTGACGCATACTGGTGAATACCATTGCCATGCCGTGCTCATCTGCAGCCGCAATAACCTCTTCATCGCGCATGGAGCCGCCAGGCTGAATGACGCAGCTTACTCCCACCTTGGCGGCATTATCGATACCGTCGCGGAAAGGAAAGAAGGCATCTGAGGCCATCATTGAGCCGCTCACTTCCAGGCCGGCATGTTCTGCCTTAATAGCTGCGATGCGTGCCGAATTGACACGGCTCATCTGGCCCGCACCAATGCCTATGGTGCGTTGATCCTTGCCGTACACGATTGCGTTGGATTTCACCATTTTGGCGACTTTCCAAGTAAACAGCAGGTCGCGAATCTCGCTCTCGGTAGGTTGACGTTTGGTGACGACCTTCAAATCGGCCGCTGTGACCATGCCCAGGTCGCGTTCCTGAATGAGTAGGCCGCCGTTGACGCGCTTATAGTCCCAGTCGGCTTGAGCGCTGGTCCATTCTCCGCATACCAGTAGGCGCACGTTCTTTTTGCTTGCAATAATGTCGCTCACGCCGTCAGCAATGCTGGGCGCGATAATGACCTCAACAAACTGGCGATCAATAATGGCTTGCGCAGTTTGTGTGTCCAGTTGGCGATTGAATGCAATGATGCCGCCAAAGGCTGATTCGGGATCGGTGGCGTAGGCCTGATCATAGGCTTCGAGCAGGTTGCTTGCCTGTGCTACACCGCAGGGATTAGCGTGTTTAACGATCACGCAGGCAGGCTCGTCAAATAGTTTAACGGTTTCAAGTGCGGCATCGGTGTCGGCGATGTTGTTGTAGGACAGCTCTTTGCCCTGCAGTTGGCGCGCACTGGAGATTGAGGCATTGCCCGCGTTCTTTTCAACGTAGAATGCGCTCTTCTGGTGGGGGTTTTCGCCGTAGCGCAGGTCCATTTGCTTGCTAAAGTGCAGGTTAACGGTACGCGGGAAATCTTCGCTTCCACCGGGTACGCGACGGCCAAAGTAGTTGGCAATGGCGCCGTCATAGGCTGCGGTGTGCTCGTAGGCTTTGATCGCCAGATCAAAGCGGGTGGCCAGTGTTGTAGCGCCACCGTTGTCCTTTAATTCGGCAATGATGGTCGTGTAGTCGCTGGCGTTGACCACGATATTGACGAAGGCGTGGTTTTTAGCCGCTGCGCGTACCATGGTAGGGCCGCCAATATCGATATTCTCAATGGCCTCTTCGAGGCTGCAATCCTCGCGAGCAACCGTTTGCTCAAAGGGGTAGAGATTAACCACCACCATGTCGATACCCTGAATACCGTGTTCCTGCATCACAGCATCGTCCTGGCCGCGTCGACCCAGTATGCCGCCGTGGATTTTGGGATGTAGCGTTTTTACACGGCCGTCCATCATTTCGGGGAAGCCGGTGTAGTCGGAGACTTCCACGGCAGGCAGTCCACTATCGCGCAACAGTTTATAGGTGCCGCCGGTGGACAGAATCTCAATGCCGAGCTGGTGCAGGGCGGTGGCAAATTCAACGATGCCGGTTTTGTCCGAAACGCTGATCAGAGCGCGCTTTACAGGAATGAGTTGACTGGAGTCGTTCATAGGTGTTTCCGGGCCAGAAGTTCAGTGGGAATATAATGCAAAAGGGCGAGTAGATACTCGCCCTTCGGGTTTAGAGCGGCGCTTAGAGCAGGCCGTACTGCTTGAGCTTTTTGCGCAGTGTGCCGCGGTTCAGGCCCAGCAGGGCTGAGGCTTTGGTCTGATTGTTGCGCGTATACTTTAGCACTTGTTCCAGTAGAGGAGCTTCGACTTCGCTCAGTACCAGTTGGTAAACATCACTGACAGGCGCACCATCCAGCTGTTCAAAGTAATTGCTCAGGGTTGTTTCAACGCAGTCACGCAATGTTGTGCCACCGCCAATAGCTGTGTGTTCGTTGCTCTGCTCTTCTACTGGCGAATTGTCAGCAAGCGTTTCTGGATTCATGCGGCTTTTTCCTCTTTATCTAATCGTTGCTCGAAAAAACGGTCGATCGCTTCGAGCTGCTTTATTGGGGATTCTATTTGATTGAATTGCTTTCGAAATGCGTCATGGTCGCACTGGGTCTTGAGATACCAACCTACGTGCTTGCGGGCGATGCGCGGCCCCATGACTTCACCATAAAAGTCGTGCAGCGCGGCGACATGGTGATGCATGATCTGACGAATTTCTTCATTGCTGCGCGGAGCACGTAATTCGCCGTGTTCCAAATAATAATTAATGTCATCGAAAATCCAGGGGCAGCCCTGGGCGGCTCGGCCAATCAATAAGCCATCGGCTCCGGTTTGTTCCAGTACGAAGCGTGCTTTTTCAGGTGAGTCAATGTCGCCATTGGCCAGCACCGGAATGCTGAGAGCGCTCTTGACCTCGGCTATCGTGTCGTACTCGGCAGTGCCCCGGTAGGCACAGGCCCTGGTGCGGCCGTGTATGGCCAAGGCCTGAATGCCGGAAGCTTCGGCCATGCGGGCGATGATCAGGGCGTTGCGGTTTTCGGTATCCCAACCGGTACGCATTTTGAGTGTAACGGGAATATTCACCGCAGCGACGACAGCTTCCAGGATTTCACCAACCAGTCGCTCATCTTTCATCAGTGCAGAGCCGGCGGCTTTATTGCACACCTTTTTGGCAGGGCAGCCCATGTTGATATCGATGATCTGGGCGCCCATTTCTTCGTTGAGGCGCGCCGCCTCGGCCAGCATGGCGGCATCACCACCGGCAAT
>JBFHVM010000059.1:0-13088 GCA_041589495.1 Oleiphilaceae bacterium
CCTGGTCTGGTTTTTACAAAGTGAAGTCGGACTGGCCATGCGTGCTACCGGAGCAAATCCTCGCATGGCCAAGGCGAATGGCGTGAATACCAACCGCATGATTTTATTAGGCATGGCCGTATCAAATGCTTTGGTCGCGCTTGCGGGTGCCCTGTTTGCGCAAAGTCAGGGCAGCGCCGACGTGACGATGGGTGTTGGCGTCATCGTTATCGGGTTGGCCTCGGTGATCGGTGGTGAGGCTGTCATGCCTATTCGCACGCTCCTGCTCTGGGTCATGGCCTGCCTGGTGGGTTCCATCCTTTATCGCATGGTCGTAGCCTTCGCCCTCAATGCCGAGGTGCTGGGTTTGAAGGCGCAGGATCTTAACCTGATTACTGCCGTGCTTGTTACACTGGCAATCGTGGCACCGCAATTCAGACAAAAATTCAGGAGGACCCGAGCATGATTCAGGCCGAAGACCTCCATGTCATGTTTAATCGCGGTACGCCGCTCGAAAATCATGCCCTCAAGGGCGTGAGCCTGGACATACCGCGAGGTCAGTTCGTCACCGTTATCGGCAGTAATGGCGCAGGCAAATCCACATTACTTAACGCACTGGCCGGCGAGGTCAGCTGCAGCAGCGGGTTTATCCATCTTGATACTATCGATATAACCCCCTGGCCAGTGCATCGACGGGCCCCTCTTATCGCTCGAGTTTTTCAGGATCCGCTGATGGGCACCTGCGAAAATCTGACCATTGAAGAAAACCTGGCCCTAGCCTTCAATCGCACGCGCAGACGTGGTTTGGGTAAAGCCGCCAAAGCGGCGTATCGCGAGCAATTTTGTGACCGCCTGGCGACCTTGCAGTTGGGCCTGGAAAACCGCCTTACCGACAAAATCGGTCTATTGTCGGGCGGGCAGCGCCAGGCAGTCAGTCTGTTGATGGCTTCGCTGCAACCCATGAAACTACTGTTGCTTGATGAACATACCGCTGCACTGGACCCCAAAACCGCACAATTTATACTCGAACTCACCGAGAAAATTGTCGCCGAACAACAGCTGACTGCCCTCATGGTAACTCATAGCATGAAGCAAGCCTTGTCAGTGGGCGATCGCACAATTATGCTGCATCAAGGCAAGATTGCCCTGGATGTAGACGGCGATGTTCGCAGCAAGATGAGCACTCAGGACCTATTGGATCAGTTCCATAAAAACCATAGGGAAGTAGTAGAAGATGATGCTCTTCTGCTGGACTAAAGAGGGTGCCGCTTAAAAAACAGGAGTGTCACAGGCATGTGTAACACGCAACTATTAAAACAGGGAAAGAGCACGTGGTTGGGCCACAACAGCAACCGCAATGCTGCCGAGGCGCAACTCGTTGTCCGACTGCCCGCCACCTTTAATGACCGCGCGCCCAAAGTACGCACAACCTATATAGACATCCCTCAATGCCCTAATCGCTTTGGCGTTATTCTCTCGCGCCCTTACTGGATGTGGGGCGCCGAAATGGGCGCAAATGATCAGGGAGTGGTGATTGGCTGTGCTTCTGTGCGTACCCGCCTCTCACGCAAATACGGCAAAGCCTTACTGGGGCAGGACCTGCTGCGTCTGGCCCTGGAAAGAGCGCTGAATGCTGAAGATGCGCTCAGCATTATTACTCAGCTGATCGTCCGCTATGGGCAGGGCGGCCCCTCCAGCTACCGCTCACGTGCACAGGGTCGCGATACCTCTTTTACCATTGCCGACGCTAAGGAGACCTGGTTACTGGAAACTTCCGGCCACTGGTGGGTCGCCAAGCGCATTCAAGATGTGAGCGTCTTATCGGACTCACTTACAATTGCTGACGAATACGACCTGGCCAGACCGGGTATCGAAGATTTTGCCCGACGAGAAGGCTTCTGTGGTCGCTTCCAGGCCTTTGATTTTCATCGTGCTTTTGGCGCGCACGACAGGTATCTATCAGGTTTTTCGTCCAGCCCGGCAAGACGCGCCTCCAGCATGCATCACCTTGAAACTCAATTACACGGCAACCCAGAATGGAGCGATATGCTGGCAGGATTACGTTTACATCAGCGTGAACGGGAGAGCTATCGACAGCATGGCAATGCTGATATCTGCATGCATGCAGGTGGTCTGTTACGACCCCGCCAAACCTGCAGCTCGATGCTGGTCAAACTCAAGCAAAACGAACACCCGCTGATTGCACTGAGTGCCACCTCCGCGCCCTGCCTAAGCCTGTTCAGTCCGGTCGACTTCAACCCCCAAAATGATTGGTACATATTCAACAAGTCCACCGAGTCCAACCCAGCCGAAGCCAGGGCCAATTCTCTTTGGCTCCAGTTTGAAAGCGTGCATCGCCGGGCCTTGCTCGACAAAGACTTCTGCTCATCGCTTAAACGGTCGAGAGATTCCAGCGAGTCAGCGCTATTATCAGCATGGCAAGAGGGCGTCGATGCCAAAGAATTAAACGCAATGGTTGCAAGCTGGCATGCGGAATGGCTCGATGCCAGCCAGGCGGATGAAATCCGTTGGAACCACTGGATTGGCTATGAACGATTCTGGAAAAACTGCTAGGTTTTAGGACGCGGCTTTACCGCAGGAAAGTGTTTGGCGTGCCGCTCGATCCATTCCTGTGAGGCTTCATTTCTGGTTAGGCGTCTGCCTTGCTGCGCCTGAACCTGACGCCGGTATTCTTCAATATGACACACCTGCTCCACCATACGAACTCGAAACGCATCGTCCTGATCCAAAAACTGCACACCGAGTTCGAATCCTTCGTCTAATCGACGACACCACTGCACAATGGCATGCACTTTAAAAACAGGTTTAACCGCGCGAATTTTTAGTCGAATGAGGGAACCGGGGCTGAATTCGATTGGAGAGTTAAAGGCCAGTCCGCCGACACTCACGTTGCTGATCTGCAGACTCATTTGCTCTGGCGCACCGTGGGACCGCACCTCCAGTGGAACCGAGGTGGGGTGACGTATGTAGTCGCGATGCTGACTTGTATTCATGGGGCTCTTCCACTTCAACCCTGCCCTTAAAACAACTATGGCCCCAGATTCGGGTTTTGTCACTTCCCTGAGTCATTAAATTTCGTTCGACATGCATAATGATTGATTACCATCAATTACCCCGTGCTCACACCCCTTTAAACTCCTCAGAAGAAGACCATGCACAGGTGAAACGGAACCATGCAGAAAACCAGCAACCTGCTGTGGCAGGACACGCAGCATCAGATTCTGTTCAAACTTATCGATGCGATCAAGGAAACGCCATTTCGGCGAGAAGTGTTGCGTGAACTACAGCTTTATGCCGAGCATCATTTTACGCTTGAAGAAGCCTACATGCAGGCATTGGATTACCCGGATCGAAAGCTGCACATTCGCACCCACAATCGATTTCGAGAAGAAATAGACCAGCTATTACATTCACCCGAGCTCAGCGACGCACGCTTACGGAGCAGCCTGTCGACCTTCTTGCGAGAATGGCTTATTCGCCATGTCATGGGTGTGGACAAACACTTTGAACAGTTTGTGCTGGATTCCGGCATCAAATAAACCTCATCCCAAGCGCCTTCTTGCGGCATCAAGCCAAGCTTTGTCTCGGGCCGGGGAATGAAGATCCATATCTTTTTCCAGCGCCTCGACCGTTATACGCAACACCTCTACTCTCGCGACCCATTTATGATCAGCCGCTATCACTTGCCAAGGTAAAACCTTGGTTGAGGTGCGCAGCAACATTTCGTTGATAGCCTCTGCATAGGCGGCACGGTTTTCAAAATTGTGCAAATCCTCTTCGCCAATTTTCCACTGTTTATGCTTGCTTGCCAGTCTTGCTAATAAACGCCTGCCCTGTTCTTTCTGCGGTACATGAAGAAAGAACTTTACGATACGCACGCCGTCGTCATCGAGTAAACGCTCAAATTCGTTGATTTCCTGATAGGCTCGCCCTGACTTGGCAGCTGAGGCGGCTCGCTCAACAATTCAATCGCTGAAACCTGCATTATTAAATGCCCCTTGCTGAATAGGCGAAACGGCAAACCACCGGATCTTTCAATCGTGCTGCTGCGCCTGCCACAATTGCTGATACATCCCGTTCTTAGCCAGCAGAGCCTCATGATTGCCTTCCTCCACAACACGACCATTTTGCAGCACAACAATACGGTCGGCATCAACGACAGTAGACAGACGGTGGGCAATAATCAGCGTAGTACGCCCCTCCGACATGGCGCGTATGGCCGCGAGAATGGCCTGCTCAGAGCGACTATCGAGTGAAGAAGTCGCCTCATCGAAAACCAGAATACGAGGATTTTTGAGTATGGTGCGAGCAATGGCGACTCGCTGTTTTTCGCCCCCCGAAAGTTTGAGACCCCGCTCACCCACCTGGGTATCCAAACCTTCGGGAAGCTGCGCAAGAAATCCTTCAAGATGCGCCAATTTTGCTGCCTGCAAAACCTCATCGTCGCTGGCACCGGGCTGGCCATAACGAATATTTTCGCGCAGGCTGTCGTTAAACAGCACCGTATCCTGCGGCACGATTCCCAGAGCAGCACGAAGCGAGTGCTGGGTCACGTGGCGGATGTCCTGCCCATCAATCCGCACACTACCGGATACAGGGTCGTAAAAACGGAATAGCAGTTTGATCAAGGTGGATTTACCGGAGCCGCTGGGTCCCACAAGCGCCAGTTTTTCACCGGGGCGAATATGCAATTGAATATCATGCAGAATCTTTCGTTCAGTCTGATAGGCAAAGCCAAGCTTAACAAATTCAATCCCTCCCTGACTCACTTCGAGTTCTTGAGCCTGCTCCGCATCAGCGATTTTGGCCGGTTGTTGCAGAAGCGCAAACAGCCCCTCAATGCTGGCCAGCGAACCCTTGATTTCGCGGTACACGAAGCCCAGAAAATTAAGCGGAATAAAGATCTGCATCATAAATGCATTGAGCAGCACGAAGTCACCTATAGTCAGGCTACCCTCCTGCACCCCCATTGCCGCCATCGCGAGCATGGTGGTGGTACCCAAGGCAACAATTAAGGCCTGGCCGCCATTCAAGGCAAACAGACTTAAACGGTTTTGACGCTTGGCCTGCTGCCATTCCAATAGAGCCTGATCATAGCGATTAGCTTCATAGGCTTCGTTAGTAAAGTATTTCACGGTCTCGTAGTTCAACAGGCTATCTATCGCCCGTGCATTACTCTTGGAATCGGCCAGATTGGCCTTACGAACGAAGCGAGTCCGCCATTCTGTGGCATAGACCGAAAAGGCGATATACAAAGTTACCGACAGAAAAATCGTCAATGCAAAGGGCCAGCCATAATTAATGAGCAATAACACCACCACAATGCCCACTTCGACCAACGTTGGAATGATGTTAAAGACCATGAAGCGCATCAGCGAATTGATGGCAGTGATGCCCCGTTCCATATCTCGCGATACCGCTCCGGTGCGTCGATTGAGATGAAAATCCAGTTCGAGCTGATGCAGATGTTGAAAGGTAGCCAGACCAATGCGCCGCATGGTGTCTTCTGTCACCCTCCCGAATAGGGTATCGCGTAATTCATTGAAAATGACATTGAGAAAACGCGCCAGACCGTAAGCCACCACTAGAGCCAAAGGTGCCAACCACCATTCCGAAAGCGAGGCTACCGATACATCGCCCTGCCGATCCAAAGCGTCCACGACATACTTTAAAAGAAAGGGCAAACAGATACTGGCCACTTTGGCCAGTACCAGACACAGCGACGCCCAAAGGATACGCTGCTTAAAAGCCAGTAAATAAGGCCACAAAGTACCTACAACTCGCCAGGACATACCAGAGGTCTCAGGATGATCGAGATGTCGGCGCATCTATGTTTTCCTTACTGATTACGTACAGACTCAGAGCAAAAGGGCTGAAAAAAGCAGCCTAACACTTTGCATTCTAAAAAACTGGTCTATTTTTATGCTATGCCAAAGCTAATATTCGCTTGTCTGATCGTCGTGTTGTTGTCCGGCAGCCTCTGCCATAGAGTGCTGGCTGAGACCCTGCACGAACCTGCATTGGCAGTCAGCAACATCAACGTGAATATCAGCGCGTTAAGTACCAATGAATTGCGCGCCATATTCAGTTTACGTGTACGCAATTGGCCTAACGGCCAGCCCATTCGCGTTATCGTCCGCAGTGAAAAAGATCCCGACACTCTATTATTCTTGCGCGAAGTGCTCAAAATGCTGCCCCACCAACTACGGCGCCAGTGGGATCGAATCATCTACTCCGGTCTGGGTCAGGGGCCGCTATTCGTTAACAGCCAGGAAGAAATGCTTGAACACGTGGCCAACACGCCAGGGGCCATCGGCTTTATTAGAGGAGGTACCGCCCATGAGAATGTGCAGGTACTCGCAATTGAATAGCCCTAAAGTGCTAACGATTACTTTTGCGAGCCTAGTCCTGATGTGCTCGCAGCTATTCGCTCTTGGTTCACACCCAAGCGGTAGCTTCAGCTGGCATGGTTTTTTGAGCCAGGGCTACGTGCATACCAGTCACAACAATTATCTGGGCGATAGCACCGATGGCAGCCTTGACTTTAGCGAAGCAGGTATTAATGCCGCCTGGGAACCCTCCAGCAATCTGCTGTTGAGCGGCCAGTTACTTTATCGGCGGGCTGGCGAAGCCAAACCAATGGGTACGCGGGTTGATTATGCGATTGCCGACTGGCGGGTGCATGATGCAATGGATGCGGGCGCGGGGTTGCGAGCCGGCAGGCTTAAAAACCCCCTTGGTTTCTATAGCGAAACGCGTGATGTGGCGGCAACCAGGCCAGGCATCATCCTCCCTCAGGGTATCTACACAGATTACCAGCGTGAACTCGTCCACGCCATGGATAGCGCAGGAACCTACGGGCACCAAAGTACCGCTTACGGTACCTTTTCGCTCGACATTAACTATGGCAAGCCCATCTTTAACGACAACACGAAACAGCTCATCCTCAATGGATTTGATGCACAGGGTGAACTTACAAATGAGCGATTGCTGTTAGGAAGAGTCTCCATTGAAGATCATTCCGGTGTATGGCGCACCTCAGTGACAGGAGCAAAGTTTAATACGGACTATGAAGCCGGCGCGGGAGATTTTATTGGAGATGGCAATGTGGACGTTAATCTCACTATGCTGTCTGCCGAATACAATTGGAATAACTGGCAGATCGTGTCTGAATACTTGTGGCGAAACGTCCATTACAATCGAATATTTGGTGCCGACATTACTTATCGCGGGATCGGTTACTACCTTCAGCTGAACTATCGCATCACCTCACGGTGGTTGCTCTACACGCGTAAAGAGGACAGTTTTCTCGATAAAGACGATAAGGACGGCGACGACTTTGCAGCCGCCAGCGGCTTTACTCGTCCCGCCCACGATGCCTATGCCAAAGATCTTGTGTTTGGTGTACGCTTTCAACCCAATGTGCAATGGACCTTTGGCTTTGAATATCACAAAGTGAATGGCACATTCTGGCTTCCTCTCGATGAGAACCCGAATCCAGCCGAGCGTCAACGCAAGTGGGAAATGTTTTTGTTCCAAACTGCTTATCGGTTTTAATCAGGTCTGATGGATGAACAAGCGCTTGCCGTTTTTGAGTTTACTGTGGAAGGCCATTATGGGCTGCGGCATTATCCTGACCGCCATGATTGCCTTGTACACGTATTACAACGTGAACCAACTCAGTGAACTGCAAGCTAATCAGCGCGCGGAACGCCACCAAAACTACATTATCGAATTTTCGGGGCTCATTGAGCGTTCCGCCCAATCCCTGTCCAACATCATCGACACTCTGCCTTACCTCGAAAACAATCAGGAGGGTCTTACAAGAGCGATTGAAGACAATTGGTTTACTCTGCAGCTGACCTGGGGCATAGAGGGGGCGGAGTTATTCGATGCCGAAGGAAAAAGCGTGCAGCGTTGGGGGGATACATGGCTTTCTATAGACCCCGAGATACTACGTGAAGCCCGAGAGGTTGGCACACGCAACCGATTTGTCAGCTGTCGACAGCAATGTTATTTAAACTTGATCTCGCCGGTACTGGATCGCAACGACAAACTATACATACTACGGATTTCGGCATCGCTCGCTGATCTCATACTGGACTTTCGTCAGATTAGCCGCGCCGATATCGGGTTCATGACGCGAGACCAGGGCCTCTCGATTCACCGCGCCAAACCACAATGGAAAATTGCCTCACTGAGCAATCGTGATCGCCTCGAACCCCTTATTCACAAGGCCATACTGTCCAACGGCTTGCCTCCGCAAATACCCGACACCCCCAAGCAGAGGCACTACGAGAGCAGCGCCTACGGCAAAATGCATGACCTAATGTTCTTTAGCGATCCCGCTTTGTTAGGTCGGGGAGCCATCGCGGTATTTATAACCGACATCAGCGCATTCAAAGCACGCATTTACGCTAGCCGCAATGCTTACATTGTGTTGGGTTTGCTTATTTCACTGGCTACGGTCATTCTCCTGGTCGCAGTTTTATGGCGCCCCCTGATGTTACTTCGCAGTCTGTCCGGCGCGCTGCCTTTACTGGCCAAGGGCAAATTTGATGAGGCCGAAAACCGCTTATCCCAAGCCATTGCCAAGCGCCTGTTTCGCGATGAATTGAGTGAACTAAAGTCCACCACCATCACGGTGAGTCGCCAGCTCGCCAGCTTCAGAGATCACATCCAAGCCAATCACCAAAGGCTCCATGAATTAGCACACTTTGATGCGCTCACCGGTTTGATCAACCGTTCCCATCTACAGGAAGTTATTGACGAAGATTATCTCCGGGGCGACACCCAGCAATGTCACTTTGCATTACTGCTTATCGACCTAGACAATTTCAAGCGTATCAACGAGGGTTTTGGCCACAAAGTGGGTGATGAACTGCTACGGCACATATCCCAGCGCTTACAAAGCTGCCTGAGCGAGAAAGATTGTGCAGCAAGACTGGGTGGTGACGAATTTTGCCTGCTGCTGGATAAAATCGACAACGCGGAAAAGGTCCGCCACGTAGTGCAACGCATTGAACGTGCTATGGAAGAGCCCTTTAAGATTGAACACCGACACATTCCGGTTTATTGCAGTATTGGCGCTGTGCTGGCGCCGCAAGATGGGAGGAAAGCAAGCGAACTGCTGCAGAAAGCCGACCTGGCGTTATATCGAGCCAAATCAGATGGCAAACACACTTCGGTTCTGTTTTCCTCAGAATTACTCAGCGATGCCGATGCCCGTCTGGCACTCGAGGCCGAACTGCGCGATGCGGTGAAAGAAGAACAATTTGTGCTGCACTATCAATCGCAGATTGCTCTGGATTCGAAAAAACTGGTGGGCTTCGAAACGCTTCTGCGCTGGCAGCACCCGGAGCGCGGTTTACTCTCTCCCTTCTTCTTTATCGATGCCCTTGAAAGTAACGGTCTGATCGTCCCACTAGGCAAATGGATTATCGATAGTGCCTGTGCCCAGCTGGCCTGCTGGCACGCAAGTGGCCATAAGGTCGCGATTTCCATCAACCTGTCAGTGCGACAGTTCAGCGACCCCTATCTGGTTAATAATATCCAGCAATCGGTCAGGCGCTACAACATAGACCCCCATTATCTGGAATTCGAAGTCACCGAGTCCTTACTGGCCACCAATATAAAACGCGCTATCAACATCCTCAGTTCGTTGCGCGAACTGGGGTGCACGATTGCCATTGACGACTTTGGTACTGGCTATTCTTCACTAGCCTACTTAAAGCAGTTACCACTGGACAAGCTTAAAGTCGACCGGGCCTTTGTAAAAGACATTCCCGACGATAAAGACGACATGCAAATCTGTACAGCCATTATCGCCATGGCACACAGTCTCGGGCTCAAGGTGGTTGCAGAGGGCATAGAGACTGCGGATCAGGAGGCGTTTTTACAGGAACGCAGTTGCGAAATCGGACAGGGCTATCTATATAGCAAACCTGTTAGCGTTGAAGAAGCCACCGAGCTGTACCGGCTTAATCCTTAACCCCCTGCAATTACCTCCTGCTTGGGGCATAATAGCCCTCCCTGCTCCCCTGCTTTGAGAGGCCTTGGCATGCAAACGCTTACACTCCGCACTCCTGACGATTGGCACTTGCACCTGCGTGACGGTGCCATGCTGCAAGAAACTGTACCCGCAACCGCGCGTTGTTTCCAACGCGCCATCGTCATGCCCAACCTTGTGCCGCCGGTCACCAACGCCGCCATGGCGATGGACTATCGCAATCGCATTCTTGCTGCGCGCCCCAAAGGGAGCAATTTTGAGCCACTGATGACGCTCTACCTCACGGATCAAACCTCGGCCGAAGACATTAAGAAAGCCAAACAAGCCGGCGTGATTGCCGCCAAGCTCTATCCTGCAGGTGCAACCACCAACTCCGATGCCGCGGTCACCACCTTGAAATCGCTTTATCCCGTATTTGAGGCCATGTCCGAACAGGGGATGCTCCTTTTGATTCATGGCGAGGTCACTCACAGTGACATCGATATCTTTGATAGGGAAAAGGCCTTTATAGATCAGCACCTGCGCGAAATCGTCGACACCTTCACTGAGTTAAAAGTGGTCTTTGAGCACATTACCACGAGCGATGCGGCACAATTTGTCAATGAAGGACCAGAACGCCTCGCGGCGACGATCACCCCACAACACTTAATGCTCAACCGCAATGATCTGCTAGTCGGAGGTATTCGCCCCCACAACTACTGCCTGCCAGTGCTCAAACGCAATACCCACCAACAGGCTCTTCAACAAGCCGTCAAATCCGGTTCGCCAAAGTTCTTTTTGGGTACCGATTCTGCACCGCATGAGAAATCCAAAAAAGAGAATGGCTGTGGCTGCGCAGGTTGCTACAGCGCGTGGAGTGCGATTGAGCTCTATGCACAAATCTTTGAAGATCTGGGCATTCTCGATCAGCTGGAAAATTTCGCCAGCCATAACGGGCCCGACTTTTATGGCTTGCCACGCAACGCAGGCAGCATCACGCTAACACGAGAAGACTGGAACGTTCCGAGTGAAATCAAGCTACCTGAGTCGGGTAGCATTGTTCCGTTTCATGCAGGCCTGGCTCTGCGCTGGAAGCTAAGCAGCATATCGCCCTGAACACCCGCAAATACTGGAGATCGTCAAGATAAACGCTAGACTTGATTTAACTTACAAAAAAACAATCACACGTTAACGTTAAGGTCCTCCATGCAGCGCGAATATGCCTGGCTACTTTTTTTGCAACTGCTTGCCACCGTCTGGTTGCTGTTGGCCGGAACCTTACCCGAGTTTATTATCGCCCCCCTGGTGTTCGCCACGCTTTTTGTAGGCTTTATGATCTGGCAACGCATCGAACGCTCGCTAGTTCCCTTTGCTCAAACCCCAAGAGCCCAGCGCCAGGCGGCAGACAAAGAAGAAAACCAAAGACTATTGGCACGCATATGTCAGCTACTCGAACAGAATGCTGACGAACTGAGCAAGCATATTCAAGCCTTACAAGGCATGGGCGAGAATCAACACGAAATCAGTTCACTTCGCGCAGAGCTGCTCACCCGGCTGGACGATCTGGCAGCTCAGGCCCTGAAAGCAGTGGAAGACCGGCTCGAACCCAGTCAGCTTGAACAGTTACATCACTATGCCAGCCAATCGAGCTCCACGGTTCGGGATCTGGTTGAACAGTTCGACCAAGTGAAACAGGCCACCATCACACTTCATCACAGCTTTAATGACATTGGCAAACATTTTCGAGAAATCACCGAGTATCTGGAAGATATCAACAAGATAAACTCCCAAACCAACCTGCTGGCCCTGAATGCCGCTATTGAAGCAGCTCGCGCAGGTGATGCGGGGCGTGGATTCAGTGTGGTCGCCGATGAGGTGAGAGCGCTATCGGTGCGCACGGATGAATTCAATGAAAAAATCGGTTCCAAAATAGCCGAAACCGAAGCCATGTTTCATCAGGCCGTTGATGAGCTAGAGTTAGCGACGCGTGCAGATGTAAGTGAATTGAAACAGGCACAAACCTCTCTCGAAGAACAAAGTCGCCACCTTTTGGCCGCCGAAGCCGTCGATGCAGTACCCATCGCACGCCTCGAAGAACTAAAAACCCTCCTCGCCCAGTACAGTGAGCAGGCTAGCGAAGCGCACGCCAGTCACGACGAGCTGTTTCGCGAAATCACAGCGAGCCAGCACAAACTCAACCTGTTAACGCAACAATTGCACACCCTGCTGCCCTCTTACCAGCGCTTATACGCAAGCCGCAGTGAAGAAGACCGCTTGCGAAGCCACAAACAATTGATACATGACCTGGGACAAATCAAGCACTAAGACTGATCAAATTGCGATCAATTAATGAATCGTAATCATCCTCCCGTATCGCAGCGCCAAATAATCGCTTAATATTCGAGCGTTGATGGCAAAGACCATCCCCTGAGCACCCCATCAAAACAAAATAAGGCTATCGCAGGCAGTAAAGTAGCCGACAGCTCAGACAGTAACGATAACAAGCCGAACCAATAACTCGGTTTCTTCTTGGTTGACATGTTTACATCAAAATTATTTTCAGCTCATGGGCTGAGAACGGTCTTGCTATTGCTGACCACAAGCCTGCTGGTGGTCGCGTGTTCGAGTGGCAGTTCTGGCGACGTTTCAAATTCCTACATCGATGGACAAGCGATGAAAGGAGTGCTTCGTGACGCCGAAGTACGCCTGCTTGACTCGCATACAGGGGCTGTTCTCTCCACCGCATTTATCGATGATTCAGGTCATTTCCGCATTGCCAGTCCGCAGGATATGGCAACGGCCTCGGTATATCTCGTTCAGCTTTTCATCCACCCCGATACCCGCATGCGCTGCGACTATCCAGAGGGCTGCAGAGACATTGAAGGCAAGTTGCGCAGCTATGGCAGCTGGATAAGCTTGTCACATAATTTCGCCCTGTATGGCGTCTACCGCCCCAATCAGCCAGGCATGCTGCAGATTTCCCCCTTCAGCCATATACTGGCAGGTACAGCAGCCTCCCTGCCGGGAGGTTTCAGTGCACAAAACGTGAGCATTGCCCAGCGCTGGATAAACGACACCTTCAAACTGCCCGAAAACGCAG
>JBFHVM010000060.1:0-13065 GCA_041589495.1 Oleiphilaceae bacterium
AGCTAATGACGCGATGAACAAAGAAATTTTGCTGGTAGTTGAAGCGGTTTCAAATGAAAAGGGCGTAGACAAGGACGTAATATTTGAAGCTATTGAGCTTGCCCTCGCTACCGCTACCAAAAAGCGTTACGAAGATGAAGACGCGGACATTATCGTCAATATTGACCGTAAGAGTGGAGAGTACGAAACATTTCGCCGTTGGACTGTTGTAGACAACGACACGGTTCCTGGCCTGGGTACCGATTTGACGCTCGAAGAAGCTGAAGAAATCGATCCCAAGCTGGGCGTGGGCGATGTGCACACAGAGCAGGTTGAGTCCATCGCTTTTGGTCGTATCGGTGCACAGGCCGCGAAACAAATTATCGTGCAGAAAGTGCGCGAAGCCGAACGTGAGAAAATCGTTGACGGTTATCGTGATCGGGTTGGCGAGCTGGTGTCTGGTACCGTCAAGAAAGTCACTCGCGACAACGTGATCGTAGATCTGGGTAACAATGCTGAAGCATTATTACCACGTGAGCATCTGGTCGGGCGTGAAGTGTTCCGCATGGGTGACCGTGTACGTGCGCTACTTGAAGAAATTCGTGTGGATGCCCGTGGTCCTCAGCTGATTCTGAGCCGTACCTCTCCCAAAATGCTGATCGAACTGTTCCGTATTGAAGTGCCCGAGATTTCAGAAGAAGTGATCGAGATTCGTGGTGCCGCACGTGACCCCGGTTCGCGAGCCAAAATCGCAGTGAAAACCAACGATAAGCGTATCGATCCGGTAGGTGCTTGTGTGGGTATGCGCGGCGCGCGTGTTCAGGCCGTTTCCGGTGAGCTGGGCAACGAGCGCATCGATATTGTCCTTTGGGATGATAACCCTGCACAGTTGGTCATCAATGCGATGGCGCCGGCTGAAGTGGCTTCCATTGTGATTGATGAAGATACGCACAGCATGGACGTAGCCGTAGCAGAAGAAAATCTCGCCATGGCCATTGGTCGTGCGGGTCAAAACGTCCGCCTGGCAGCTGAGCTGACTGGCTGGGAACTCAATGTGATGACTGAGGAAGAAGCTGGCAAGCAGCAGGAAGAAGAAGTCAGCAAATACGTTGATGTGTTTGTTGAAAAACTCGATGTAGATGAAGAGTTGGCGGTAGAACTGGTGAACGAAGGCTTCACCACCCTTGAAGAGGTGGCTTATGTGCCCCTCGAAGAAATGCTGGCCATTGATGGTTTTGACGAAGATATCGTAGAAGAACTGCGTCGTCGCGCCAAAGATGCACTGCTTAATCAGGCTCTGGCAAACGAAGAGCAGCTGGAGCAGGGCGAGCCGGCAGAAGACTTGTTGAACATGGAAGGTATGGATAAGCATCTGGCCCTGGTGTTGGCCAGTAAAGGCATAATCACCATGGAAGACCTGGCCGAACAGTCCATTGATGATCTGATGGAAATCGACGGCATGGATGAAGAGCGTGCAGGCAAACTCATTATGACCGCACGCGCACCTTGGTTCGAAGGCCAAGAATAGTAACGACGGGAGTCAGGAGAAAGAATCATGTCAGAAGTAACTGTCAAACAGCTGGCAGAAGATATCGGTGCTCCAGTCGAAAGGCTGTTGAAGCAAATTACCGATGCGGGCTTAGACGCTCGTAAAGAGGGTGATCTGGTATCCGATGAAGAGAAGAAAGAGCTGCTCGCGTATCTCAAGCGCAGTCATGGTGAGCAGGAAGCAGAGCCCAAGAAAATTACGCTCAAGCGTAAGACAACCACCACGCTGAAAATGGCGGGTAGTCAGGGCAAAACCAAAACCGTTAACGTGGAAGTGCGTAAAAAGCGTACCTACGTGAAACGCCCTGAGGTTGATTTAGAGGCCGAGCGTAAGAAGCAGGAAGAAGAGGCCGCGGCAAAAGCTGCAGCTGAAGAAGCTGCACGCAAGGCTGAAGAAGAGAAGCGCCTCGCAGAAGAAGCGGCTGCCAAGGCTGCAGAAGAAGCCAAGAAGCAAGCGGCCAGCGCCGAAGTCAAAGCACCTGCTCCTGAAGCTGTGCCTGCCGAGCCTGCTGCCGATGCCGATAGTAAAAACAAGAAGCGTCATGGTAAGAAGAAATCCCATGATGCCGATTTTGACGATGACGGCAAACCCAAGAAGCATGTTAAGTCTGCCGGCCATCGTGGTCCTCGACAGCGTGAAGAAGCCAAGGATATTAAATCTCTGGTAGAAGTCGCCGTTGTTGATGAAGAAATTGAACAACCTCGCAAGCTCAAGGTTAAGAAGAAGAAAGAGAAGCGCACACACGCATTTGAAAAGCCGGTGGCACCACAAGTGAAAGAAGTATCAATCGGCGAAAATATCGTCGTGAGTGAGTTGGCCGACAAAATGTCGGTAAAAGCCACTGCAGTGATTAAAACGCTCATGGGAATGGGTGTGATGGCGACTGTAAATCAGGCCATCGATCAGGAGACGGCCACATTGGTGGTCGAGGAAATGGGACACAAGGTTAAGCTGTTCCAGGAAGACGCGGTCGAAACCGACGTGCTTGATGCGATTGATTACGAAGGTGAAGAAGTGCCACGTGCGCCTATCGTCAGCGTAATGGGTCACGTTGACCATGGTAAGACTTCGCTGCTCGATTACATTCGTCGCACCAAAGTGGCGGCAGGTGAGTCAGGGGGTATTACCCAGCATATCGGTGCCTACCATGTAGAAACCGATCACGGCATGATCTCCTTCCTCGACACCCCCGGTCACGCCGCGTTTACCGCCATGCGTGCGCGTGGTGCGCAGTGTACGGATATCGTTATTCTGGTCGTTGCTGCCGACGATGGTGTCATGCCACAAACCGAAGAGGCCGTTCAGCATGCTCGCGCAGCTGGCGTACCTTTGGTAGTTGCCGTGAACAAGATGGATAAAGAAGAAGCCGATCCGGATCGTGTTAAAAACGAACTGGCCGCTAAAGACGTGATCCCTGAAGATTGGGGTGGCGACGTACAGTTTATTCCTGTTTCGGCACACACTGGTGAAGGTATCGATGCACTGCTCGACGCCGTACTGCTGCAGTCCGAGATGCTCGAACTGACAGCCGTGAAAGACGTGCCTGCCAAGGGTGTTGTGGTTGAAGCCAGCCTCGACAAAGGTCGTGGTGCGGTTTCTACAGTTTTGGTACAAAACGGTACGCTCAAGCGTGGCGATATTTTGATTGCAGGGCAGTTCTATGGTCGCGTACGTGCCATGCTCGACGAGACGGGGCGTCAGGTGAATGAAGCCGGCCCTGCTATTCCTGTAGAGATACTGGGACTCAATGGTACGCCCGATGCCGGTGACGAATTCGTTGTGGTTACTGACGAGCGTAAAGCTCGCGAAGTTGCCGAGTTCCGTGCCGAGAAGAGCCGCAAGGATCGCTTGCAGCGTCAGCAGGCTTCCAAGCTTGAAAACATGTTCGCCAACATGGGTGCCGATGAGGTGAAAACCCTTAACATCGTGCTCAAGACTGACGTGCGTGGCTCACTCGAAGCGCTGACCGCAGCACTGAATGACATCGGTAACGAAGAAGTGCAGGTGAAGATTGTATCCAGTGGCGTAGGTGGCATTGCTGAAACCGATGCTAACCTGGCCATGGCGACCAATGCTGTCATTATCGGCTTTAACGTGCGTGCCGATGCAGCCGCTCGTAAAGTGATCGAAGAAGAAGGTCTCGACCTGCGTTACTACAGCGTCATCTATGAGATCATCGATCATGTTAAACAGGCTCTGAGTGGCATGCTGGCGCCAGAGTACCGCGAAGATATCGTCGGTGTGGCCGAAGTGCGCGATGTGTTCAAGTCGCCCAAGTTTGGTCAGGTTGCCGGTTGTATGGTGCTCGAGGGTACTATCTACCGTAACAAGAAGATCCGCGTACTACGCGACGATATCGTGATCTTTGAAGGTGAGTTGGAATCCCTGCGTCGCTTTAAAGATGATGTGAACGAAGTACGTGCCGGTACCGAGTGTGGTATTGGTGTGAAGAACTACGATGTGAAAGTGGGTGACAAGATCGAGGTCTTCGATAAGGTCTCCATTGAGCGCACGCTGAGCTAAGGCAGTTAAGTCACAATGGCAAGAGAGTTTAGTCGTACCGATCGTATTGCGGATCAGATTCAGCGGGATCTCGCTGAGCTGATTCGCTCGGGTCTCAAAGACCCGCGCTTGGGTATGGTGACGGTGAATGGTGTTGAAGTGGCGCGAGACCTCGGCTATGCCGATGTGTACGTGACGCTGCTGACGGTCGAGGACGTTGATGAAGACTCAGAACAGGTAAAAACCAGTCTGCGTATTCTCAACAAGGCTGCGGGCTTTTTACGCAGCGAACTGGGTCGTCAAATTAAGCTGCGCACCATTCCCCAGTTGCGTTTCCATTTCGACAGCTCCGTTGGGCGCGGTCGCAAGATGGAGCGTCTGATCAGTGAGGCCCGAAAAAAAGACGGGCGTGACGAAACCAACGACAACGCTGGCGAAAGCAGCGAGGATTGATTCTTGGCCAGAAGACGCAAAGGGCGCGCCGTCCACGGCGTGCTATTGCTCGACAAACCACAAGCGTTGACCAGTAATGCTGCCTTGCAGAAGGTGCGGCGTGCCTATCAGGCGCAAAAGGGTGGCCACACCGGTGCCCTGGACCCTCTCGCAACGGGTGTCTTGCCGATTTGTTTGGGCGAAGCCACCAAATTTTCCCGTTTTCTGCTCGATGCCGACAAAGCCTATTACACCACGGCCCAGCTGGGTGAAATTCGCGATACCGGTGATAGCGATGGTGCGGTAGTAGAGCAACGGCCCGTGCCGGATCTTGATCCCTCTGCAGTGGAGTCGGTGTTGGAGATATTTCGTGGGCCCGTCGAACAAGTGCCTTCCATGTACTCGGCACTCAAGCATCAGGGCCGACCGCTCTATGAGTGGGCACGTAAGGGCATCACGGTGGAGCGTCCTGCGCGGCCGATTACGATATTTCGTCTGGTGCTCGATGCCTTGCGTAGCGATCAGCTCGATATGAGTGTGGAGTGCAGTAAAGGCACCTATATTCGTTCTTTAGTTGAAGACATTGGAACTGAACTGGGCTGCGGTGCGCACGTCAGTATGTTGCGCCGTTATAAGGCGGGTCATTTCGAATTGAAGGATTGCTGTCAACTCGATCACATACAAAAACTGGCCGAGTCAGAAGGCGCAACGCAGGCGCAATTGGACGCATTGTTACTGCCGGTCGACAAATTATTACCGGATTTACCCCAAATCTGCTTAAAAAGTGAGCAATCAAGGTCGCTATTGCACGGCCAAGCAGTTAGAATAGCGGGCCTCGAAAAACCGGGTTTGGCCAGAGTCTATGTGACGGGCCTTGAAGCCCCTCTGGTAGCGGGTTTGTCCCATCAGCTCGGTAGTTATAAAGGTGCAGCTGAAAGCACCGATGAAGACACAAGCGAGACGGGCATTTTTGCCGGTGTCGTAGAGATCGACGAAGCAGGATTACTCAAGCCAAAGCGTTTGATCAGCTTCGACGAAGCACTTTGAAAAACACCCTTCGCTGTAAGCATGCGCGGTTTAGGGTGATGTTTGATCGCATGTTGAGGAAAAAACTATGGCATTAAGCGCCGAAGAAAAAGCAAAAGTTGTTGGCGAATATCAGCGTGGCGAAGGTGACACCGGTTCTCCCGAAGTCCAGGTTGCCCTGCTGACCACCAACATCAACAAACTGCAAGACCACTTCAAAGGTAACGCCCACGATCACCACTCTCGTCGTGGTCTGATCCGTATGGTAAACCAGCGTCGTAAGCTGCTTGACTACCTCAAGCGCAAAGATGCTGACCGTTATCTTGAGCTGATCGGCCGTTTGGGGCTGCGTCGCTAAGACCATTGAGAGCTTTAACGCAGACAATGACATTGGAATTGCATGTGCTGAAGTTCGGACGTACCTAACGTCCATGCGCCGGGTTGTCTGCTTGCAGGCAGCCCGGTTGTTTTTTGGCGAATAACAATTCGCGGTATTTTGCTCGCATCACTAGGATGGAGCATGCCCACAGGGGCACAAGGCGAGGATTAGCAAACTGCAGTAAAGTTTTATAGCTCAGGGCTTTGACGCCGCAGAGCCCTGAAGCATAAAGCTTTAGTCGTATGTTTTTGCGAACCCCGCATAACGAAGACTTGGAAAATCAAGGAGCCGAAGTGAATCCGGTAATTAAACAATTTAAATATGGTAACTCAAACGTCACACTCGAAACGGGTCGTGTGGCACGTCAGGCAGCTGGTTCTGTACTCGTCACTGTTGACGACACTGTGGTATTGGTAGCGGTAACGGCAGCAAAAGAAGCCAAGCCCGGTCAGGACTTTTTCCCACTGTCTGTACACTATCAGGAGAAGCAATACTCCGTAGGTAAAATTCCAGGTGGTTACATCAAGCGTGAAAACCGTCCTTCCGAGAAAGAGACTCTCACTTCACGTTTGATCGACCGTCCTATCCGTCCTCTGTTCCCCAATGGTTTCATCAACGAAGTACAAGTTGTTTGTACTGTGATGTCTGCCAACAAGAACCAGGACCCTGATATCGCCGCGATGATCGGTACCTCTGCAGCGCTGGCTGTTTCCGGTATTCCTTTCGCGGGCCCCATCGGTGCAGCACGTGTTGGTTTCACCGACGAAGAGGGTTACGTACTTAACCCCGATAACGAATACCTCAAAGACTCTCTGCTGAACATGGTAGTGGCCGGTACTAAAGATGCGGTATTGATGGTTGAGTCCGAAGCACAAGAACTGACCGAAGACGAAATGCTGGGTGCGGTATTGTTTGCTCACCAGGAAATGCAGGCTGTCGTTAACGCAGTTAACGAGTTTGCTGCCGAAGTAGGTACCGAGACTTGGGACTGGCAGCCAGAAGAGAAAAACACTGTACTGGCCGATGCCATTGCCGCAGAGTTCTCTGAAGGTATTGCCAAGGCGTACAGCATCAGCGACAAAATGGAGCGTTACGGGGCGCTGGGCGAGCTGCGCAGCGCTGCGGTTGCCAAGCTGGCGACCGGTGAAGAAGGTGCGCCTTCTGAAGAAGACGTTAAAGCCTACTTCAGCAAGCTGGAGAAATCTGTTGTACGTGGTCGCATCATTGCAGGTGAGCCGCGTATCGATGGTCGCGACACCAAGACCGTACGTCCTATTCAGGTCGAAGTTGGCGTACTGCCTAACGCCCATGGTTCTGCACTGTTTACCCGTGGCGAAACGCAGGCGCTGGTTACCACGACACTGGGTACCACCCGTGATGCACAGATCGTTGACGCACTCGAAGGCGAATACAAAGAAGCCTTCATGCTGCACTATAACTTCCCTCCTTACTCTGTAGGTGAGTGTGGTCGTATGGGTGCTCCGGGTCGTCGCGAAATTGGTCACGGCAAGCTGGCCAAGCGCGGCGTTCAGGCGCTGATGCCTAACGAAGAAGAGTTCCCATACGCAGTACGTTGTGTATCGGAAATTACCGAATCCAACGGTTCCAGCTCCATGGCCAGTGTTTGTGGTAGTTCCCTGGCACTGATGGACGCCGGTGTACCCCTGGCTGCGCCTGTAGCGGGTATCGCCATGGGTCTGGTGAAAGAAGGTGACGGCTTTGCTGTTCTGACCGATATCCTGGGTGACGAAGATCACCTCGGTGACATGGACTTTAAAGTAGCCGGTACTGACGAAGGTATCACTGCCCTGCAGATGGATATCAAGATCGAAGGTATCACCGAAGAAATCATGGAGATTGCTCTCAAGCAAGCTCAGGATGCGCGTCTGAACATTCTCGGCGAGATGAACAAAGTCATCGACACCGCACGTACCGAAATCTCCGACAAGGCGCCTGCCATGCGTACCATGAGCGTGCACCCTGACAAGATTCGCGACGTAATCGGTAAAGGTGGTGCGACGATTCGTTCCATTACTGAAGAGACTGGAGCTTCGGTTGATATCGAAGACGACGGCTCTATCCGTATCTACGCTGAAAACAACGACATGGCACTGGCCGCGATCAACAAGATCACCGCCATCACCGCCGAAGCCGAAATCGGTCAGGTTTACGAAGGTAAGGTTGAGCGCATTGTAGACTTTGGTGCCTTCGTTAACATCCTGCCTGGCAAAGACGGTCTGGTACACATCTCTCAAATCTCCAACGAGCGAGTTGAGAACGTGACCGACGTACTGAGCGAAGGCCAGATGGTTAAAGTGAAAGTGCTGGATGTCGACAACCGTGGTCGCATCAAACTGAGCATGAAGGAACTTGCTGAAGAAGAAGCCTAAGGCTATCTGAAAAGGGGTCAGAGCCATTAAACTGCGTTTAATTGGCTCTGACCCCATTTTTAGTTCTAGTATGAAGAGGAAGGCTTAGGCCTTCCTTTTTTCGTTTTGTCGCAACGGAAAAACAGAAAAGGCTTCTGACCCCATTTATAAGAGCGTAGGCGAGAATGAATAAGTCGAATGGCAAGCAGCTTCTGCAGGACTATGTAAATCAACATGTGCCGCTCGTGGTGGCTGCGGGAATACAGGTTGATCGTTTTGACGAACAGGGTCTTGTTCTCAGCGCTCCTTTGGAAAAGAACTTTAACGACAAGGGTACAGCTTTTGGCGGCAGCTTGTATAACCTATGTGTCGTCTCTGGGTGGGGAATGAGTTGGTTGTTGAGTCAGGAGTTGGGTCTCGATGGTGATATCGTCGTGGCCAAGGGCGAAATCGAATATTTGCGCCCTTTGCGTGGTCGTCTGGAGGCAACGGTTATGCGGCCTGATCAGGCAGCACTAGAATATTTTAAAGCCAGCTATGCCCGTCGTGGCAAAGCCGTTTTACACCAGACAGTGAATATTCCAGACGAGCAGGGCAAACCCTGTGTGAGTTTTGTTGGTAAGTACGCTTTGGTGGCCTTGTAGGTCGACATTCATGTCGACGCAATGTCGAGAAGCCGCAAACTTTATTGTTGGCATAAATGCCAACCTACATAGCTGTAGATCGACATTCATGCCGACGGGATGCCGAGGAGTCGTGCAATTTTCTGTAGGTCGGCATTTATGTCGACGCGATATCGAGGCATCGCGTAAATTTCTGTAGGTCGACATTCATGTCGACACGGTATTCGCTAACTCCCGGACAAAGCCGCTTTCACCGCCGCCTCGGCATGAATCGCGGTTGTATCAAACAAGGGCACATGAGTATGTTCTGGCTTCACCAGCATGGCGATTTCGGTGCAACCTAATATCACGCCTTCTGCACCAAGACGTGCTAAATCGTCGATTATTCCGAGATAAGCTTCACGTGAAGTGGGATTAATCTCGCCCAGGCACAATTCCTCGTAAATCACGCGATGCACGGTTTCTCGCTGCACTTCGTCGGGTACCAATACCTTGATGCCAAACACCTGTTCCAGTCGTGTGCGGTAAAATTCCTGTTCCATGGTAAAGCGTGTTCCCAATAGACCTACCTTTTTAATGTCGCGCGCAAGCAGCTCCTGGCCCGTGGCATCAGCGATATGTAACAAGGGAATGCTGACCGCCTCACTAACCTGATGCGCGACCTTATGCATGGTATTGGTACAAATCAAAATAAAATCCGCTCCGGCAGACTCCACGTGCCTGGCGGCCGCGGCAAGCTGTGCGCCGGCTTCGTCCCAGCGTGCCTCGGCTTGTAGCTGTTCAATTTCGGCAAAGTCGACGCTCACCAGAGCAATTTTGGCGGAATGCAGCCCACCCAATGCCTGTTTCACGCCCTCGTTAAGTGCCGCATAGTAATTTGTTGTGGACTCCCAGCTCATACCGCCGATTAGGCCAATGGTTTTCATGTTGGTTCCTCAGGCGTCCGGTGAGATTTTTTTGTTCAGTGCCATGGTGGCTTTGTTCTTGCGCACCTTGATATTGAGCAATTCCACGCCAAAAGAGAAAGCCATAGCAAAGTAGATATAGCCTTTGGGCACGTGCACATCAAAACCTTCGGCCATTAGGGTAAAACCAATCAACAGGAGGAAAGAAAGCGCTAGCATTTTGATGGTGGGGTTCTGGTCAACAAATTCACTGATGGGCTTGGCCGCCAGTAGCATCACAATCACCGAGAACACGATGGCAATGACCATAATGGAGATATGATCCACCAAGCCGACTGCCGTGATAACAGAATCCAGAGAGAAGACAATATCGAGCACGGCTATTTGAAACAATACTGACCCGAATGTGGCAGATTTTACACTGCCACTGGTATCGTGTTGCATCTCCAGACTGCTGTGTATCTCATGTGTCGATTTAAATAGCAGGAACAAACCACCAATAATCAAAATGGCATCCCGCCCTGAGATTTCATGCTCGAATACCGAGAACCACGGTTCGGTTAAGCCCATCACCCAGGCAATACTGAACAGGAGTACAAGGCGCGCCGCCATGGCTAGCCCCAGGCCTAATTGGCGCGCCTTAGTGCGCTGATGTTCGGGCAGACGACCTACCAGAATGGAAATGAAAATGATATTGTCGATGCCGAGTACGATTTCTAATGCCATGAGGGTCGCTAAAGCTGCCCAGGCTTCGGGGCTGTTAATCCATTCAAACATATCCGGGATTCCAGAGTGGTTTTCGAAAGGAGCTATTCTGATGACACCCACTTTACCTATGCAAGTATTGCGGTGGGATTGTGAATGAATTTTTGTACAGGAAGGTGAGCCCAAGGAAGGTCTTGCGAGGATAGTGTCGAGGCGGTCAGTGCTGCAGAAGGACCGCCCCGAATAGTATTAATGATCCTCTGGTACGTATATTTCGTCGCTTTGTTCCGTGATAGTGGCGATGCGGCGATTGTCACTAAGTTTTTCTGCCAGTTTCTCGATTACCTCTTCATTGCGACGGATTAGACTGCTGGCTTCGCGCTTGAGGTTGCTGATGTTCTCCACGCGCACGTTGTCCATATCGTCCGACGCGTAGGTGAGGGTTGCCTGCAGACGAATATAGTTTTTATCGAGTAATGCCTTGAGCTGATAGTCGGCGGCATCTGCTACACCATCGAACATGCATCCCAGCAGAGGAATCAGCCATTCGAGCTGTCCCCAGTCTCGCGCCTCACTAATGGGGATAGGGCGATTGAGCTCGCCTGTACCCAGAGATACGAGAAGAATCTCTTCGTTAGGAAACAATCGCTGTGCTTCGGCGAAGGCCGATACGCTGGGTGAGTTGATAAATACGCCGCCATCAACCAACGCATGCATGCTGTTGCCTATGCTGACCTCGGCGGGCTCAAAATACGTCGGCGCTGCTGAGGTGGCGCGAGCCGCATCACGCATGCGTATTTTGCGATGCTCCGGTTTCCAGCTTTTCAGAAACAGGGGTTTGCGAAGGTGTATATCGTACGTTGAAATCATGCAGCGACACAGGGCTTCGCCAAGTGGATGCTCCTCAAGATACTCTTCTAGTACGCTTTCAAGGCCCGCATGGTCGTACTTCTGATCGGTTAGTCCGCCTATACTGGCTACGCCTTGCCACAGCGAACGTTCGAAAATCTGCTTGCCTCGCTCTTCATAGAGCTTAACCAGTTCGGATGCCCGGTAGCGTGCTTTGTGGTGTTGATTGCGCACGGTGAGTGCCAGACCCAAAATGCCACCGGTGGAGGTTCCGGCAATCAGGTCGAAGAGTTGGTGGGTAGGTTTGCCACTAAGTTGCTCAAGCTTGTCGAGCACCAGTGCCGGAATGAGGCCGCGGATACCGCCGCCATCGATACTGAGAACAGTTTTCATGGTTACCTCCTCCCAAATGGGAATAGGGTCTGAGCTCTCATTATTAGGTGTGCATAGCGTTGTTAGGGGCTTATGCCTTACAGGCAGGCTCAACACTCGCTATGCAATACCCTCTTCGGCGCGGCTGAAACAGGCGCTTTCAGCCGTGGCCTCAGTAACGATCCTCCTATCGGTCGCGAATGTCAAAGCAAGTTTGCTTGCCTTGCGCGATTTTAGGCAATGTCGGCGACGACTTTCGTAATGGCCCGACACAAATGGGCGAGTTGCGAAGGCGAGATGACAAAGGGTGGCATCACATACACCAGTTTGCCAAAGGGGCGCACCCACACTCCGGCTTCGACAAAGCGGGGCTGGATGGTCGCCATATCCACCGCCTTGTGCAGCTCTACCACGCCAATCGCGCCCAGCACGCGCGCTTGTCTGACGGCTGCCAGGCGGGTGCATGGAGCGAGACCTTCCTTTAGCCCCTGTTCAATCGCCTGTACTTGTGATTGCCACTTGCCCTCCTGCAACAGCTTAAGGCTGCTTAGGGCGGCCGTGCAGGCCAGCGGGTTACCCATAAACGTCGGGCCATGCATAAACACCCCCGGCTCGCCCTGATTGATGGTGCGACTTACGTTTTCGGTGGTCACGGTGGCGGCTAGTGTCATGTATCCGCCGGTAAGCGCCTTGCCGAGGCAAAGAATGTCGGGGACGACATCCGCGTGCTCATAGGCAAAGAGTTTGCCCGTGCGACCAAAGCCGGTAGCAACCTCATCAAAAATCAGTAATACCTCGTTCTCGTCTGCGAGGGCGCGCAACTCTCTCAGATACGCTGGCGAGTAAAAGCGCATGCCGCCCGCTCCCTGCACGACCGGTTCGATAATAATCGCGGCAATGCTATCACGGTGTTCTACCAACAATCGGGCTAATTCTTCTGTATGTTGCGCTTCGCAAGGTGCATCAAAGGCCGGTTCGGGAGCCGGGGCGAAGAGCTGTTGGGCGAGGGTTTGTGAAAACAAAGAGTGCATCCCGTTCACCGGGTCGCAAACCGACATGGCGCCAAACGTATCGCCGTGATAACCGTTACGCACAGTCAGAAAACGCTGTTTGTTGGGTTGGCCACTACTCGCCCAATACTGAATGGCCATCTTCATGGCAACTTCCACGCTCACTGAGCCCGAATCGGCAAGAAACACGGCTTGCAGTTCAGGTGCGGTCATGGCGACCAGTTGCTGCCCCAGTTCTATGGCCGGGTCGTGGGTGAGGCCGCCAAACATGACGTGCGACATTTTGTCGATCTGTTGTTTTAGTGCCGTATTGATGATCGGGTGATTGTAACCATGTATCACGCTCCACCAGGAGGCCATGCCAT
>JBFHVM010000061.1:0-13052 GCA_041589495.1 Oleiphilaceae bacterium
ACGTAGAGCCACAGCATGGTCTTATCCTTCTAGCAATCGCCCATCAGGCATGAGCATAGTTCAAGCCTTAATGAATGGCGACTCCGAATAACTGGGCATGATGCATTCCGATGCCCGCATACAGCACTCCGCCGAGCACGATCGCCATGATATCCCGCCATAAGGGGTAGTCGGGCACCTCCGCCGGGAGTTCCAGTGCTTCACGTCGTTTTACGCGAATCATTGTCACCACGGCATAGGCCAAGAAGCTGCCAAACAGTAGAATGGAGGCCAGATCACCATTCACGATGAGATGCGCAGTCGCCCAGATTTTGATGGCAATCAGCATAGGGTGCTTGAGACGCGTGCGCAGATTACAGGGCACATTGGAGACCACCAGAAACACCAGAGCCGGGAGCATCAGAATGATGGGCACCATATTCAGGCCGGCAGGCGGAACCCACACACTCACGAATTGTGCTGCGCCCTTACCCATGACGATCAGCACCAAGCCAGCCAGTGCCAAGAGGGAATACAGGCCTTTGTATGGCATTTCTCCAATGCGATCAATCAGGGCAGCGCGCTGCGATCGACATCCGGTAAACACGTGCGGTAAAAAGAAGATCACTAAACCCAGAATCAGAAGTGTCATGCTAGTTCCTGTTTGTATTATTTGCTTTCCTGAGGCCTAGCATACGCAAGCCGGACGGCTGCGCCTAGTGCCAGATGCGGAAGGCTGCGTTTCAATGGTAGGGATAGGAAGACGCTTGTAGGTTGGCATTTATGCCAACAGGTCGCGCCAGGGACTTAGCTGACATCGCATCGACATAAATGTCGACCTACAGATGAGAGATGCGGAACGGAAGACGGGAAACGCAAAACCCTTGTAGGTTGGCATTTATGCCAACAGGTCGCGCCAGGGACTTAGCCGACATCGCATCGACATAAATGTCGACCTACAGCCTATCCAGAAACCATTTTTAGCGTCAGACGTCTAGCGTCCGACCAAAAATTACTTCACAATCCCCAACAAATGAATCTCAAACATCAGCGTCGCATTGGGCGGAATGGCCGGTGGCGAGCCTGCTTCTCCGTAGGCCAGTTTGGGTGGCACGGCGACGCGGTATTTGGAGCCGACGGGCATTTTGAGGAGCACTTCGGTCCAGCCTGGGATTACTGCATCCACGGCAAATTCGGCGGGTTCATTGCGGGTAATGGAGCTGTCGAATACCTGGCCATCAATGAACGAGCCATGATAGTGAGTACGTACTACCTGCTCTAAAGCTGGCACGGCGCCATCGCCCTGCTCCAGTACTTCCACTTGCAGGCCGGAATCCCAGACTTCAACGCCCTCGCGTTTGGCGTTTTCTTCAAGGAAGGTTTCGCAGAGCGCGCGGTAGTCTTCTTTGCGCTGCTCTTCAACGGCTTTGCGCTTTTCTTTCACCGCATCGTAGGCTTCATCGAGCTCTTCCATACTCAGCATGGAGGGCTCGCCGGCGAAGCACTGGCGCATGGCCAATATCGCGGCTTCGATATCCAGGCCTTCGAAATAGTTTTTCTGTAACTGGCGACCAAACTGCCAGCCAAAACCGTAGCTCACGCGCTCTTCGAGCGTTCCCGGTTTTTTGGCTTGGGAATCGGAGGGGGTTGAATCGGCCATAATCTGCTCCAACAAAAAAGCCGCCTTTTGAGCGACTGTTCAAAAGGCGGCCAGTTTGCCAGAGTCTACGGCGCAGTCAAGAACTAGCGCAGACCGTGGGCGATCTCCAACTCTTCCAGACCGGTATCAACATAGTCCAGCAGGCGCTGCATGCTAGGCAGTGTGCGGCGACAGGCGGTAAAGCCGAATTCCAACTGATCCACATAGCTTACCAGTGTGATATTGAGGGCAATACGATCCAGCGGGATGGATACGGGATACATCCCCTCCAATCGCGCGCCATTCCAGTACAGGTGCTTTTTAGGCCCGGGCACGTTGGAAATGACCACATTGAAGGCCTGCAATTTGTGCGAAATACCGGTCAGCATATTGAGGCCAGCCGGTGCCAGCGTAAGCGCCGTATAGTTAATGGCTTCGTCGAGACTCATTTGCGCAAAACGGGTTTTGGCATCAGAGATCGAGGAGCGAATCACTTCAAGACGCTGGGCAGGATCGGCCACGTGGGTACCCAGGTTGGCCAAAATCATAGCAATCTGGTTGCCACTGTCACTGTCGTCATGACGCATGGACATGGGCACCATGGCAATCAGTGGTTTGGTCGGCAGCGCCTGCTGGCTAATCAAATAGTTACGCAGAGCGCTGGCACACACGGCCAGCACCACGTCGTTCAAGGTAGCACCGGCCTTTTTGGCGATCGTCTTGAAACGCTCAATGGGGTAAGACTGGGCAGCAAAGCGGCGGGAGCCGGTAATGCGGCGATTCAGTATACTGGGAGGCGCTTCAAAGGCCGATACATAATCGGGATTACGACGGGCTTCCTTAATGGAGTGGGCCACTTCGCGAATCAGGGTAGGCACGGTAGATATCTGCTTACCGGCCATGCCGGCTACGCGCATAAGGCCCGAAATCACATCGTCCTCACTCACCCGCGGTTCGCTGCGACGCTTGGTTTCGGGCATCGCCCATAGCGGTGGCAGATCGCGTTTTTCGGCATTTTCAGAGAGCAATTTCATGGTAAGCCGCATGGCCGCAACGCCATCAAGCATGCAGTGATGGGCTTTGTAGTACATAGCGAAACGCTTACCCTGAATACCCTCAATCAGGTGGCACTCCCACATGGGGCGTTCGCGATCCATGAGGGCACTGTGTTTCACCGACACCAGCGACAGCAATTCACGAATACGGCCCGGCTTGGGCAAGGCACTATGGCGAAAATGGTGTTCCAGATCGAACTGGGCATCTTCTTCCCAGTAGTATTGGCCCAAACGAGTTTTGAGTCGCTGATTAAAAGGCTTGATGGGCTTTTCGAAACTGCGCATGTAATCGGCCAGTTCGGTGACATATTTGGGCCCAACGCCCTCCGGAAAATTAAACAGGTGTAAGCCCCCCACATGCATGGGTTGCTGGCGCTTCTCAAGCCATAAAAAGAGTTGATCGGCGAGACTGAGTGCTTTCATGTGCTGACGCTTCCGTTGAAGTCATTGCTTAAATACCAGCCCACCGGGAGCTGGCTTGTCCTAATAAAAGCGCATAAGCCGGAGCTTGTCGAATCCGGCGGCGCCAAATTGCTAGCGAACCTGTCGCAGCTGATAGCCACTCTTTTTAAGATCGGCAACCAGACCACGCGGCCCAACAGCGTGCCCGGCCCCCACAACCACGAAGCACAGCTCCTTCTGCTCAAAGCAGCTTTCGATACTGGCCAGCATGCGAGGGTGACGGGAGAAAAACAGCTTTTCGTAGAACGGCACCAGTTTGGGAAATTCCCGCAGGGGTTCGCCGATGGCTGCTTCGTAGAGCTGTTCGGCGTTACCGGTTTTCCAGCTCTGCATCATGGCACGCCACATGTCTTCGTAGTCATCCATATTCTCGAAGCTGTCGCGCACAAGTTCTTCTTCATCGGGCAGCTCCGCCAGCAAAGCCATTTGCATGGCGAAATCCTCGATTTGTCTGATAGGTTTTTTATAACGGGCTTTCTGCATAAAATAGCGATCAATGCCCTGTTCTGCCGAGTAGCCCAGTTTGGCTGCTTGCATGGTGGTGAGGGTAACGGCCAACATACCGGGCCGATACCGTTCCACCTGGGCCAAAGGAATCTGAAACTCTTTGAGCAAGCCCTCAATCACCTGGAGCGTGGCCGGTGTGAGCTCGGTGCGCAGCGTTTTTCCCGCAGGATACAAGCCATATTGCATGAGCAAGGCCTGTTGTGCTTCGACGGTCATGGTGCTCTCGTCTACTTCAACCAGTAAGGCATCGGCCTGCTCATAGGCCTTGAGTATCTTGTCACTGAGCGGATACAGATTGGCATCGGCAAAGTGCACCGAACCCAGCAAGTAGCTCACCTGCTCGCCTTTGCGTATTTCCCATAGCAGCCCGGTACTTGGCGCGGCAAGTGCCACACTGGTGAAAAACAGAGTTAAGACAGAAAAGATGACATGTTGCATCATGCGCTGCATGCGTTTCTCCAATACTTTACAGATCGTAACCCAGAGCCAAAGCAATGCTACGGCCATAGGTATCATTGTTAAGGGTGTTGCTCCAGCTCAAGTCGAAGCTCCAGTTTTCCATATACATGCCGATCCCCAGTAAAGTTAGACCCGAGCCTTCGCTGTCATCGTCGCTCACTTCCGTATCACCGATAAAGCGCCGATTGGTCGCTCGTGTTTCTGAAGTGGTGACCACTTCTCCTGACAGCACCTCACTCCAATTGACCAGCAAATAGGGACTGAGCAGTAAATTATCCTGAGAGAACTCCTTGCTAAAGACTAACGACAGGTCGGCATAGCTCCCATCCTGATGCTGCACACGACGTCCGCTGATGGAGTTGCCATTACGAAAATTAATCGTCGATGCCTGCACCAACTCGCTGTCTTGCCAGGCCAGCTTGAGCGTAGGACTCAGCCACAACGATCCCCAAAGTGCATCGTAGGTTAGCGCTGCAAACCACTCTCTGGATTGTGTGGTTTCACTAACAGTATTGGTGCTGGTAGATTCATCACCACGCAAGGCACTTTCACTGAATTGAAAACCGAAACTTTGCGTCCATACATCGTTGAAGTGGCTCAGCGTCACACCCGCAGTGCGTGTTTCAACGTCGAGTCTTGTTGTGCTGTTCCAGTCGCCCCGCCAGCGTCCTTTCCCGCCGGAAAGTGAAAACATCCAATCGGACTCACCCAGCCAGTTCAGACCCAGCATCCACTCATGGGGCTCAATGGTTTCGCTTTTGCTCTGCCCAACAATAGTTTGTTCGTATTTCTGCCAGGCCAGGGAGATACTGGCATCAGCAAGCAATTCGCTACTGAGCAAGAATAAGACAGTAAGAAAAGTGAATTTAAGGTGGTGCTGCACTGCGATAGGTCATCCTGCCGACGCAAGTTCATGGTAAAAAGCGCATCCTAGCACTTGTCGCGACAGAGTGTAGCGTTATGCGTCGCCTTTTGGCAAAACCAATTGTGCGCCCACGCTCATGGCGCCCTGTTCAGCATCATTTACCTGCGCCCGGAACGAAGCAAACAGGCTCCGGCCGAGGGTGAGCCCCGATTCCATATCGGTCAAGGGTGCGGCAACTCTTTCTGCCAAGACTTGCTCACTCACTTCAAGTTCCAGTTTCCCCGTATTGGCATCGACATTGATCATATCTCCATCGTGCACCTTGGCCAGCATGCCGCCCAGGTGGGCTTCGGGGCAGCATTGAATGGCAGCCGGCACCTTACCCGAAGCGCCCGACATACGACCATCGGTGACCAATGCCACCGCATAACCCCGATCCTGAAGTACGCCCAGAGCAGGAGACAGCTTATGCAACTCGGGCATGCCATTGGCACTGGGCCCTTGAAAGCGCACTACCACCACCACATCCCGATCCAGTTCACCGGCCCTGAAAGCCGCCTGCACTGCCTCTTGTGTGGCAAACACCCGCGCCTCGGCGCGCACATGGCGATGTTCGGACGCAACGGCCGAGACCTTGATAATGGCCCGTCCCAGATTCCCCGTGAGTAGACTCAGACCACCACTGTCCTCAAAAGGGGACGCCGGCATTCGCAATACGGAATTGTTTTGGCTGACAGGTATCGTCCGTTCCCAACGCAAACAATCGCCCTCTTCTCGAGGCTGACAGCCCCGCTGAGCGGCATTCTCTGGTATGGGTAATTCGCTGGAATCCGCAAGCAACCCCGCTTGATACAGCGCACTGAAGAACACCGGGGTACCACCGGCTTCATGCCAGTCATTCACATCGGCTTCACCATTGGGATAGACACGTGCCAGCAAGGGCACCACGCGCGATAATTCGGCAAAGTCCTGCCAGTCGATATGGATGCCAGCACAGGCCGCAATGGCCACCAGATGCATAGTGTGATTAGTGGAGCCGCCGCTGGCCAGCAAGGCCACCATGGCATTGACGATAGCGGCTTCGTCCACCAGCTGATAGAGCGCGACCCCTGTCTCGGCACGTTGCTTAAGGCGCAATAATGCTGCCTCGTTCAGCGTTTCGCGCATGGCACTCTCGGGCGCTACAAACGATGAACCGGGCAGCTGCAAGCCCATGGCTTCGAGCAGGACCTGATTACTGTTGGCCGTGCCGTAAAACGTGCAGGTACCAGCGCTGTGATAAGAGCCCTGTTCAGCGGCCATAAGCTCTTCTTCGCTGGCTTTACCTTCGGCATAGGCCTGCCGCACCTGATGTTTCTGCTTGTTGGATAGACCACTCGGCATGGGACCGGAAGGCACAAAAATGGCAGGCAAATGCCCAAAGCCCAAAGCGCCCATCAACATACCTGGTACAATCTTATCGCAGATGCCCAATAACAAACTGCCATCAAAGGTATTATGACTCAAGGCTACAGCGGTACTCATGGCAATGGCATCCCGGCTGAACAGACTCAAATCCATGCCCGGCTGGCCCTGGGTTACGCCATCGCACATGGCGGCCACACCACCCGCCACCTGCACCGTCACACCATGCTTGGCAGCATAGTCGCGTAAACGCTCTGGATAGAGTTGATAGGGTTGATGCGCCGAGAGCACGTCGTTATAGGCGTTCACAATACCAAAATGTAAAGGGCGATCACCCTGTAAGTGCTGCCGCTGAGCATTGGGCTCCGCCGCCCAGGCATGGGCCAGATTGCCACAGCTGAGACTGCGCCGAGGAGGATGCGCTTGGGCCTGCGCTTGCATACGCGCTACGTAAGCTTGCCGCGACGGTGCGCTGCGTTCACGAATTGTGTCTAAAACTGTCGCGATTTCGGGCTTTAAGTGCTCATTCATACTATCGATACTTCCCTTTCCTCAACTAGCTTGTCGCCCAAACAATCTCACAGGGTGCGTTGGCGATGAGGCCCCATATGGGGTGTTCGTCCTGTTCACGCGTCTCACACACTTGTTGTAGGGTCTTGAGCTTGCTCTCGCCCTCAATATGTACGACTCGCCGGTGGGCCGATAAAATATCGCGCGCACAAAGACTCACTCGCGCCGCGCCCTTATAACCCGAGGGCACCGCTACAAATTGTGGCCCACGCGGATCAAGCGCCACGTCCAGATTGGGCATACCCGGAAACAACGAGGCGGTATGCCCATCATCGCCCATGCCCAGTACACACACATCCAAGGGCCAGGCGAAGTCTTCAAACCTTTGTTCGAGATCTTCGAGTGCAGCTTCGGGTGAATCGGCAGCCATGTACAAGGACCTTAGATTTGCAGCCGCCATGGGACGATCAGCAATGCGCTTGTGTAAAGCCCCTTGGTTGCTCTCTTCATGCTCCAGTGGCACCCAACGTTCATCGCATAAACAGAGATCCACGCGGGACCAATCCAGCTCATATCCGGCTAATGCACACACAAAACGCGCGGGTGTATTACCACCCGAGAGGGCCAGACTGGCACGTTCCCGATGCTGCAGGGCGGAGCAGAGACTCTGCGCCACCGAAGCCGCCAGCGCGCTGGCTAAAGCATCGGGATTGGCAAAGCCCCACCAATGACAATGGTCAGGAAGATTATTCAGCGTTTTCATGCCAGCTCCTTCCATCACGGGTGATTAACGCCAGTGATTCCGGCGGCCCCCAGGAGCCTGCCGCATAAATCAAAGGCTTGCCCGGTTGCTGATCCCAGAGTTGCATCAGATGATCGCACCACTCCCAGGCCGCTTCGACTTCATCGCGTCGCACAAAAAGGTATTGGTCACCGCGAATCACCTCCCAGATCAGCCGTTCGTAAGCATCGGGAAAACGCTCGCCACTGCGTGCAAACGACAGGTTGAGCGGTAAGCGACGCAGCCGCATACCCTGCTGGTCGACGCCGGTTTCTTTGTTGAGAATCTGTAGACTGATACCTTCATCGGGCTGAATACGAATAATGAGCTTATTCTGGGCAATGTGCCGCTGATCGATATCAAAAATAAAATGCGCTGCCGGTTTAAAGTGCAGCACAATCTGGGTCACCTTGGTGGGTAGGCGCTTACCTGTGCGTACGTAAAAGGGTACGCCGGCCCAGCGCCAGTTATCCACTTCCAAACGCGCGGCAAAGAAAGTACCCGTCTCGCTGCGCGGATTGGCCTCGTCCTCTTCGAGATAGCCGGGTACCAAGTTACCTTCTATCTTACCCGGGCCATACTGCCCGCGCACCAGCGTGCTGTTGAGTGATTGCGGATCAAAGAATTTGAGCGCGCGCAGCACTTTAAGTTTTTCGTCGCGAATGGCGTCGGCACCCAGATTATTAGGCGGGTCCATGGCAATGAGGCAGACCAGCTGCAACAGGTGGCTCTGCACCATATCGCGCATTTGTCCTGCCTGATCAAAATAGTCCCAGCGCCCTTCAATGCCCACCGTCTCGGCGATGGTAATCTCTACATGAGACACCATGTGCTGGTTCCACTGGTTTTCGAAGAGAGAATTAGCGAAGCGCAGGGCGAGCAGGTTTTGTACAGTTTCTTTGCCCAGGTAATGGTCGATGCGGTAGATGGCCGACTCATCAAAGTACTGCGCGAGGCAATCATTGATCTGGCGACTTGATTGCAGGTCGTAGCCGATGGGTTTCTCCACCACCACCCGATCACCTTCCTGAATCATGCCCGCCGCAGCCAAGCCTTCGAGCGAGGGCGCATAAAGAGGAGCAGCCGTTGCGAGATAAAAAACTGAAGCGCCTTCGGCCTGGGCCTTGCGCCACTCGGCAAGACCACTAAAGGCCTGTTGATGGTTCAGGTCGAGACAGAAATAATCGAGATGCGATAAAAACGCGGATACTTCATCGCAGTCGCTGCATTGTTTGTGTAAGGCCTCGCCAATTTGCTGGCGAAAGGCCTCGACACTCACCTCTCGGCGGCCCAGGGCAAGTATGCGCAGAGGCTTGGCCGGTAGCTGCTTGCGATAGAGCTGGTATAGTGCCAGATAGAGTTTACGGCGTGCCAAATCCCCAAAGGCACCAAATAGAACGAGCGTACTGACTTGCTTGCTGACGGCTGACTCCACCTACACCTCTCCTCTGGCTGACGGACAACGCTAGCGCTGGACGCGATAGGTCTAGTGTTGCCAGTTTTCAGCCGACTTGCAAGTGGAGGATGCTTGGTGTTCAGTCGGTATCGAGACTGATTCCGATATTGCTCACGCCCTCGTCGCGTGCCAATGTGCGAAGTTCTGTCAGCAACTTATCGGCGGGACTGTTCGCCGTGCGCAGGAGATCACAGAGCTCTTCCTGAAAGGAGTACTCACGTTGCATGAGAGGGTGGCGATCGAAGAGTTTGATCAATTCATCTTCGCTTAGGCCATCGCCTTCGGACACCTCCAGAAACTGCGTAATGGTCGCCATACTGCGCTGGCTCGCCGCCACGGCCCGCGCCTGTTCCTGATTGATTCCGCTGAGCAGGGCCTGTTCCATGAGCTCCAGACAATCCGCCGTGGGAAAAGCCCCATAGGGGGCGTCTTCATCGGTATCGGGAATCCAGTCCGTCACCTGGTCGAGCAAGAGAATGAGCTCTTCTTCGTTGGGTTTGGCAATGAGATGCTGCCACACGCTGTCAACACGTGCTGCCAAGTCCTCAGGCGAAGGCCACGTACCTGCGGCCGACTCCTGAGCGCTGAAATACAGTTGCGCATTGGGCACGGCACGCTCGGCCAAAGCCAGAATAAAGGCCCCACCTCGCCAGCCTTTTAAACCCTGAATACGTTTATGGAATTTCTGCCAGTTCAAGCGTTCACCTCAAATGCTGCTAAATCTGTTCTGCTGTTTGCTGTAATCTCAGTAGGGCATCCGTGGCCGCAACCAACGAAGCGGCGGTCGCGATCACGCCGTCCTCGTGTCCTGCCATCACCAATACAATTTCGGCCTCGGCCTTGCCGTTTCGGGATGCCTCCCAGGCTGCCTGCAGGGCCTTGGCCATAGCGGGTGTCCCATAAGGAACGTCAGCTGGCGTTTGCACCAGGTTCAGCTGCGCGGCATGGTACCAGATATCCGGTGCATGCACATGCACCACCGCCTGTATACAAGTATCACAGGCATACAGTGCCGCGTGACTGAGTGCTTCGGAGGAGGGTGCCAGAACCCCTCTAAACGTGAGGGCATTGGCGGGAATATCCGCCTTGACCACATGCGCGATATGTTCCGCCTGCAGGCATTTAAGGTGACCGGTCTGCGTGCCACTAACCATAAATTCGGGCTGGCCAGACGCGATGCGCCACGACAGGTTACCAAAGCCAAGCCCGCCATATCGATCCGGCTGTTGCCCCATTATGCCCGCTGCAATGAGTCGATCCCGCTGGCGATTGCAGTCAATCAGTAGCGATTCACTGAGTCGGGGACAAGCCGGCTGCTCACAGCGGCTCGAATACTTAATGACACCTTCGATTTCTGCCATAAATGAAAAGCCGTGTTGCACTCTATGTGTGCACAAGAAAATACCCTAGAATGACGCGTTCTTGCTCTCTTCGCTTACACCAACAAGAGCAGCTCAAGGAAAGCGCAATAAGCATAACAAACAGGAGTCAAACATGAAGCTGGAATCCCTCGCCCTGCACCACGGCTACGAATCCGAAGCCACTACCAAGTCAGCGGCGGTGCCTATTTACCAAACCACGTCTTACACTTTTGACGACACCCAACACGGTGCCGACCTGTTCGACCTGAAAGTGCCCGGTAATATTTATACCCGCATTATGAACCCCACGACCGCGGTGCTGGAACAACGCATTGCCGAGATGGAAGGCGGTATTGGGGCATTGGGCGTCGCCTCAGGTATGGCTGCCATCACCTATTCCATTCAGTGCCTGTGCCGTTCTGGCGACAATATCGTGAGCACCAGCCAGCTCTACGGCGGCACCTACAACCTGTTTGCCCATACCTTCCCGCAGCAAGGCATTGATGTGCGTATGGCTGCGCATGATGACTTTGACGCCCTCGAAGCACTGATTGACGACAAGACCCGCGCCCTGTTCTGCGAGTCCATCGGCAACCCGGCCGGAAACGTAGTCGATATCGAAAAACTGGCCGAAATTGCTCATCGTCACGGCGTGCCGGTCATTGTGGACAACACTGTCGCCACGCCTTTCCTGTGTCAGCCCTTTAAACTCGGTGCCGACATTGTGGTGCACTCGCTGACCAAGTACATCGGCGGTCATGGCACTACCGTGGGCGGTATCATTGTGGATTCCGGCAAGTTTGATTGGGCAGCCAATAAAGAACGCTTCCCCATGTTCAATGAGCCTGACCCTTCATACCACGGCGTGGTCTATACCGAGGCGCTGGGCCCAGCCGCCTTTATCGGCCGCTGTCGCGTTGTTCCCCTGCGCAACACCGGTTCGGCGCTGTCGCCACACAGTGCGTTTTTGATTCTGCAAGGCCTCGAAACCCTTGGCCTGCGCATGGAGCGTCACTGCAGCAACGCCGAGCAGGTGGCCAAACACCTGCAAGAACACCCCAAAGTGGAATGGGTCAACTACGCCGCACTCGAAAACAGCCCCGAAAACGCCCGCTGCCAGAAAATCACCGGGGGCAAAGCCTCAGGTATTCTGAGTTTTGGCATTAAAGGTGGTCAGAAAGCCGGCGCGCGTTTTATCGATTCACTGCAGATGATTCTGCGACTGGTAAACATCGGTGACGCCAAATCACTGGCCTGTCACCCGGCCTCCACCACACACCGCCAACTCAACCCCGAAGAACTCGCCAGCGCTGGCGTCAGCGAAGATCTGGTGCGTATCTCGGTGGGTATTGAGCACGTGGACGATATTATTGCGGATATTAATCAGGCTTTGGAGAAGGCCTGATTTTGGGTCAGACGCTTACTCAGAAAGCATTAGCTTTCTGGTCTGACGACTGACGCTGGACGTCTGACGCAAAGCAAAGCGTCAGACGTCCGACTCAACTCACGTCTTCGGCAAAGTCACACCCGTCTGCCCCTGGTACTTTCCTCCACGATCACGGTAGCTCGTTTCACATACTTCGTCGGATTCGAAGAACAGCATTTGTGCGACGCCTTCGTTAGCGTAGATTTTGGCAGGCAGGTTGGTGGTGTTGGAGAATTCCAGCGTAACGTGACCTTCCCATTCGGGTTCCAGGGGTGTGACGTTCACGATGATGCCACAACGGGCGTAGGTCGATTTACCCAAACACACAGTGAGCACACTGCGTGGAATACGAAAATATTCTACTGTGCGCGCCAGGGCAAAGGAGTTGGGTGGAATGATACACACGTCACTGTCGATATCGACAAAGCTCGACTCGTCAAAGTTTTTGGGGTCTACCGTGGCGGAGTGCACATTGGTGAAGATTTTGAATTCACTGCTGCAACGCACATCGTAACCATAGCTGGAGGTACCGTAGGAAATAATGCGCGAACCCGCATCCTCTCGAATCTGGCCCGGTTCGAAGGGCTCAATCATGCCCTGTTCTTCGGCCATTCGGCGAATCCACTTGTCTGATTTAATCGACATTGTTCATTACTCTTGAGTTGCTTGTGAGTTGCTTGATTTTCTGGCGCGTCATCATACCTTGCATTGCCCCGCGACAAAAGCACGGGAGCACAGTTGCGGACAAGGCATAGCCAATGACGTGCATAAGCTAACAATGCAGTTAAAAAGTTGTGAAAGAACTCCAAAAATCACGGATTTGGACTAGTATGAAAGGATTGACCATGACAGGCTGCGCCGGAATAGCCCGTAAACATAAATGACGAATTTGTGCGTCTGTCCAGAGAGGCAACTGGAAGCCAAGGTACAACCGACACAAAAGTATGGAATTGTGTCCTGACCATCGCACCCCAAATGCAATACGCAGACGCACCAGGTGACGCGACCAATGAAAGGCATTACACAGCGATTTCAATTCCAAAAACTCGGAAATCGACTATCGTTCTACTTCATCTCCATTTGTATTTTCTTCACGCTGGTGACGGTATCTTCGCTCCTGTTCAAACAGTATCAGGAAGACAAATCCT
>JBFHVM010000062.1:0-13028 GCA_041589495.1 Oleiphilaceae bacterium
ATTCATCAGTTCTGCCAGCTGATGACACACATCAAGGCCAACGCTACGTCGCTCGCGCAACTCAGAGGAAAAGGGCGACACCCCCAATGCTGCCAACTCATCCGCCGATTTACTTCGCTGTGCGGGATCCAGCCCCGTATCTTCAATGGATATGCGAATGGAGGCCTCGCCTTCGCCCGTTCTCACCTGTTCGAGATTAATGATCACATGACCCTGCTCCGTATGCTGAATCGCATTGGAAACCAGATTCATCAGAATTTGCCGTATGCGCACCGGGTCGCCCCGTAACATTTGAGGCACATCCGGGCTGATGCGGCTATCGAAGTGAATACCTTTGGCATCGGCCCTGCTTTTCAGCAAACTGCTCACCCCGGAAACCAGACTTCGCATACTAAAGGGAATACTGGTGATATTGAGGTCGCCACTTTCGATACGCGACAAATCGAGCACATCGTTAATCACGTGAAGGAGGGATTCCAAAGAGACCTGTATGGTATGCGCATATTCGCGCTGCCCATCATCAAGCTTGGATTCAAGCAGTAATGCAGAAAAACCCAAAAGACCATTCATTGGGGTGCGCAGTTCGTGACTCAGCTTCGACAAAAACTGGCTTTTTGCCTCACTGTCTCTCACCGCTTCGTCGCGCTCGCGCGTGAGGGTCATCACTTTGTCCTGTGCCAGATGAAAGCGCTCATCCAGTTCATCCCGCAGCTGCAGCACAGCCCTCCCCAACTGAGCAACCTCACTTTGCTCACTCTGAACCACATGCCGCATGGCCTCATTCACATCGTGGGAACGCACTCGGGCCATAAACTCCCGGGCGCGCCGAATAAACAACTGGTAGCCGAGAATAAGCCCAGACAACGCACTTAAACCCAATACCAGAGCGTAGAGTGAAAAGTGTTTGAGAGCCTGCCAGCTGTACTGCTGATAAAGCGTATTCATGCGCAGAATTACCTGGAGATCACCCAGCCAGTAATCGCTATTGCGCTGCTCAGTGCTCCAGTAACTAAGAGGAAAACGCAGGGACAATTCTGGCCCTTTGACGAGCGTCTTGCCCCGTCGCAACCACTGCCCCTGCTCTGTTTGTATCTCAAAAAACACCTGTTCGCGAGCCTGTTGTGCATCCATACAAGCCCCACTTACCGCATCCAAGAGCCCAAGAGCTGCGTTTTTGTCCTGCCGCTTCAATGCCCCACCTAGCGCATTCAGGCGTATGGAAATCTCTTCTTCAAAACAGGCCTTCAGACTATTTCGCGCGCCCAAATAGTCTCTCCCGGCATCGATAGTGCTGATAATCGCCGCCAACGCACAGCCAAACACAAAACTGTAAAAACACACTCGCTTAAGCAAATGGGCTTGACGGAGGTTGGAGATAAAAGCCAATGACTTCAAAAGTTGCTTCCTTGACTGGGAGGTTATGCCGGGCACAAGATACCAAAAGATGTACGCCCTCGCACCTGCTGCAACAGACGTAAAATCAAACAATTACGCCATAGTAACGCACGCGACGGATGTTCAGTGCTAGGCTTATCACTTTATGCAAACAGCCGGAAGCTCCCATCAAATCATGCCCTCACGCCTGTTAATTCTTTGTTTATCCTGCCTGGTTTCCTTCTGCGCGTGGAGCCAGCCCGATGCCAGCACCTTTCAGGCCGAAACCGTGACTTCGCCCAACCGAAGCCCGATTATGCAACTGTTCGAACTGGCAACGCCGGAGTATCACACCTTCAGCCATGTTGCGGGAACCAAAGTGAGTCTACAGCTTGAGGTTGCCAACTATCTCAGTCGCAGCGGCGAAACACTCGATGAAGAGTTATTTATTGATGGCGAGACCTGGATAACAACGCTTCATATTGCCCACCAGCTTAGCGCCGATTTGCGCCTGAATTTTCAAGCATCACGCAGAGGACATGGTGAAGGCATTAGCGACCGATTCATTTACCACTTCCATGACGCGTTGCAATTGCCGCAAAATGGGCGCACCAACGATTTTCATGACCGCTTACTCTGGCGACTTGATACGCGCGACACCGTGCTACTGCAATTGGATTCGGCCACCAGCGCCTTTGGAGACCTGAAGCTGGGGTTGGCCTGGCAAAGTAATACGGGAGACCAGTGGCATGCGCATATTGCATTACCGACTGGAGACTTTGACAAGCAAACCGGAAACGAAGGCATCGATATAGGGATGGCATGGGCTGCGCAAAACCCCGACTGGTTGCGCAAACGCAGCTGGCTCCAACAATCAACGCTGGCACTGTGGTACGGAGCCGGAATTGGCTGGGTGGATCAACCGGAAGAACTTTATACCTTGGGAGTGAGAAGCTGGCACATCACACTGCGAGGAGGCATGGGCTGGCAAGCACTACCATCATGGCGCTTGAAAATTCAACTAGACAGCCATACCCCTCTCTATGACACAAATATCCGGGAACTTGGCTGGATGCCCGTTCAAATTAGCTTGGCGAGCAAGCATAATATCAGTTCGAATACCGAGTTTGAATTTAGCCTGATCGAAGATCTACGACCTCGAGTCACGCCGGACATCGTATTTAATATGGCGCTCTCACACGCCCTTTAGTTGCCGGGATGGGGCCCCCATTCCCGGACAATAACAACCGACTCTTTAACGTAACACGCCAAGAGGTAAGCAATATATGTTCAATACATCGCAAGCTAAAGCCAGATTGCTGTTCATTTTCACGATGTGCATGTTCGCGGCAGCAACACAGGCTAGTCAGTTTGATCTGCGAGTAAGTGATGATGCGATTCAAGCCAATCTTGCGTTAAGCTCAATGAGTGAAGAGCTTCTATTCGGCGGAGGTTATTTTTACAAAGACGAAGAAGAAGCGATCAACATCATTGATGCCGACCTGCATGCACAGGGGCGCACAGCCCTTGGCAACCTACCTTCAAATGTGCATATTGGCCTGATCGCCAGTTATATGAAAGAAGCCGAGTTTAAAGCCTCGGCCGTAGCGCTGGGTGGACGCATCAATGCTAACATTCCCGAAGTGCCAGGCCTTTCAATAGAAACCTCGCTGCACTTTGCTCCCGATGTGTTGGCCTTTGGTGACGCCGACGCTTTTACCCGCGCACATTTGCAGGCAAACTATCGTCTGATTCAAAGCGCCGATGTTACGGCTGGCTACCGCTATTTCAAAGCAGGTGTGAAAGATGCCGGACATCGCACCTTTGAAAGCGGGCCATTTTTGGGGCTACGCCTCAAGTTTTAATCGGGTTGCTTTCATCCGGTAGCAAGGGGGGGCGCATTCCCTCCCTTTTTAATGTGATTGCTGAGTTCAATTCAGCCCAATACGGCAAAGGCTGATACCAAGCCCGCCTCATCGGAAAGACTCACATATACACCTTCGGCACCCAATTCATTCAAGCGATCTTTAGCTTTACCATGCAATACTGCAAAGGGCTGACCGCTTTCATGATGATCGAGTTCAATATCCTTCCAGGTAACCCCAGCCGAAAAACCGGTACCCAGCGCTTTGGAAACAGCTTCTTTTACGGCAAATCGTTTAGCCAGAAAATCAACCTGCTGATTTGACGACTCAAAGTCCGCAAATTCGGCATCATTGAGGATACGTTGCGCCATGGCATTGCCGCGCTCCTCAAGAGAGCGTTTTATACGCGCAACCTCAACCAGATCGGTCCCCACTCCTTTTACCAACATTAATCGAACCCCTTACTCTTCTAACGCCGCAACCACGGCCTGATCTAGAATGTCGCGCATTTCGCGAACCGCCTGTTTAAAACCCACAAATACGGCGCGCGCGACGATGCTGTGACCAATATTTAATTCGTTGATCCCCGGAATGGCTGCGATCGCTTGCGTGTTGTGGTAGTGCAGGCCATGGCCGGCATTGACGATCAGGTCATGACGTAAACCGTGATCTACACCGTGCCGAATATTGCTTAAGGTCGCGGCCACCAGCTCAGGCTTTTTGGCCTCGGCATAGTGCCCCGTATGCAGCTCAATGGCAGGCGCGCCGCAGCGAACCGCGGCATCAATCTGTTCCGGATCGGGATCGATAAACAGCGACACCTCGATGCCTGCCTCGCCGAGGCGCTGGCAAGCTTCCATCACACGCGCTTCCTGGCCGACTACATCCAGACCTCCTTCTGTCGTAAGCTCCTCGCGTTTCTCAGGCACCAGGCAGCAATGCTCAGGCTGAATCTCCAGAGCAAAGTCGATCATGGCATCGGTAACCGCCATTTCGAGATTCATACGCGTTTGAAGCGTTTCCCTCAGTACCCGCACGTCTCTGTCCTGAATGTGTCGTCGATCTTCCCGTGGGTGAATGGTAATACCATCGGCACCTGCCTCTTCGGCCAACATGGCGGCATAAACCGGATCGGGATAACTGGTACCCCTCGCCTGCCGCAAGGTAGCGATGTGGTCAACATTGACACCCAGCAATACTCGATTAGACATGCATTTACCTCTTTCCAACGGTGCCAGGAGAAGCGGCACCCTGTTCAAAAAATTTTCGGCTATTCAAGACTCTGCCACCAAGCAAAGCATCCAGCATCTTGCGCATGAGGTATTTTGCCTCGCGCCTTTCGGTCGTGTTCAACTCAGCATTGCCGTCAAGCAAGGCCGACAAGCCCAACACCGTGTTACCACTGATACTCTCTTTACCCTGACCAGGAACTAATCGCCCTTCCCCGGGCCAAATGTAGCGCTCACCAGGTTCAATGGCTGCGCCATAGGCGTCTTCATTCCAAGAAGGAGACTGTCCCAGAGCATGTAACAAGCGTAGCTCAAAAGCACGCAATACGGATTGAATATCCTGACCAGCCAAGTGCTCAAGCGCTTGCCCATAATACGCGAACAATTCGGGAAACGGTTCCCTCTCTGGCAACAGATATAACAGCAATTCGTTTAGATAGTAGGCGCAAAACAGCGCCTGATTAGACAGTAAGATCGCGGGCGATGCCGCCTCAACCGAGGAGATGGTCAGTAAACCACCCTTGCCAACCGCAGCCAAATGCAAAGGTTGAAGTGACTGCAGAAGGGCGCTTCGTCCTTTTTTGCTAGTGAACACTCCTCGTGCCACACAGGCTATGCGACCGGTATTGAGTGTAAACACATCAACAAGCGCGCTATTGTCCCGATAGGGCCGTCGATGCAGAACAAACGCTGGCTGCGGCGCGAGTTCCATCAAGCGCCTTTATTCGTCGCGATAGCCAAGACTGCGCAGAGCACGCTCGTCATCCGACCAGCCACTTTTCACTTTAACCCACAAATTAAGCATCACTTTGCTGTCGAACATGCGCTCCATATCTTTACGGGCATCACGACCAATGATCTTAATTTGCTCGCCTTTGTCTCCAATGACTATTTTCTTTTGACCGGACCGTTCCACCAGAATTAAAGCGCTGATATGCAGCGTTTTACCATCATGCTTGAACTCTTCGATCTCAACGGTCACCGAATAAGGCAGTTCTTCGCCCAATTGACGCATAATTTTTTCGCGAACCAACTCGGCTGCCAAAAAACGCTGACTGCGATCGGTAATCTGATCTTCTGGATAAAAGTGAATACTTTGCGGTAATCGCTGACTAATCAGAGCCTCGAGCTGCTCAACATTGTGCCCCTGTTTCGCGGAGATGGGAATCAACTCGGCAAACGCATGTTTGGCCGCCAGCTGTTCAAGGTGCGGCAACAGGCTAGCCTTGTCGCTACTTCGGTCAACCTTGTTAATAGCCAAAATGACGGGAGCCTTTGCCGCCTTAACCTTCTCGAGAACAAGGTCGTCCTCTTCGGTCCAACGCGTTCGGTCGACGAGAAAAATGACCACATCGACATCTTGCAGCGAGCTTGACGCCGCCTTGTTCATATAGCGGTTGATCGCCTTGTGTTCTTTGAGATGTAGCCCCGGGGTGTCTACATAGACAACTTGTGTATCCCCCTCGGTTTTGATTCCCAGAATCTGGTGACGCGTTGTTTGTGGTCGGCGAGAGGTAATACTCAGTTTTTGACCAAGAATACGGTTTAGCAGTGTGGATTTCCCTACGTTGGGACGCCCTACAATCGCAACAAAACCGCAGCGGCTGTTTTCACTGCCCTGGGTGAAAAAATTATGATCCGACATGCTTATTTTTCTCCCAGCAAATCAAGCGCTTTTTTGGCCGCCTGCTGCTCGGCAAAACGGCGACTGCTCCCTTCTCCCAGGGTTTTTACTTCGAGTGAATCCACTTCGCAGGTTACCGAGAAGGTTTGATCGTGCGCCTCCCCTTTTACATCAAGCACCGCATATACCGGTAAAGGTTTTTTGAGGGACTGAAGATATTCCTGCAAGCGTGTTTTTGGATCCTTTTCGGTATCGCTCAAGGTTAACTTGTCGAGGCGCTCTTCGTACCACTGTAAGACGACTTGTCGACAGGTATCGTGATCACTATCGAGATAAATTGCACCAATCAAGGACTCAATCGCGTCGGCAAGTATAGAGTCACGCCTAAAGCCCCCACTTTTCAGCTCCCCTGCCCCGAGATTGAGATGATCACCTAGTTCAAAAGCCTTACCAAACTTGGCCAGCGTCACACCTTTCACCAGCAGGGCCCGCAAGCGGCTAAGCTGCCCTTCCTTGGCACTGGGAAATTTGTGAAACAGATGCTCAGCGATAACAAAGCTCAGAATGGCGTCACCCAAGAACTCAAGACGTTCATTATTGGCACCTTTGTAGCTTCGATGCGTGAGGGCAAGATCCATTAAAGATTTGTCGTTAAAGGTATAGCCTAACCGGCGCTCCAAACGACTGGGGGTTCTATCGGGCAATTGGGGTTCCTGTGTATAGAATTTAAGTAGTGCTCAGGCCGCTCTTAGAGCCGTCGCTCGTAACTTTTCTGGAAAGTCATCACGGCATCAATATTCCTGTAAATGGGCACGCGCACTTCGTAGTCAAGCTCGATCGCCAAGTAGTCTTCGGCCAAATCAAACTGGACATTTTCATCCATCTTGAAATTACGCACATTATTGGTTTGCAAGCGTGCACTGAAGCGACGCTTGATTTCACGTAAACTCAGCTCGGCCAATCCCTCTTCATCGTCAAAGGACTCCATCACGCCTTCGATTTGCCAATGTTCGTAATAGGCCGGATAAAGCTTGAAGGCAACCATCAGAATAATCGCCGCCATCGCAACAACCATGAGAATCGCCAAGGCGGAAGCGCCACGTTGTTGTTTTTGCAGGGGCCTCAAATGACTGGGCATAATTGTTTCCTGTTTCGTATTGACTACTTATTAGCCTAGACGGCCAGCGGGGATTACTCAATACCACCAACGCGAGAGAAGCTGGGCAAGGAGGTCAGCGATTTCCATTGCATCCAAATTGCAAACGCTCTGCCGACAACTAGCTCATCGGGAACAAAACCCCAGAAACGGCTGTCTTTACTGTTATCGCGGTTGTCGCCCATTACGAAATAGCTATTCTCGGGCACGACCCAGACTCCCTCGGCTCCGCGATTGGCAATCTTTTGATGTTCGTAGAGCCGGTGGGTCACATCGCCCAAGTGTTCTTCAAATAATTTGCGAGGAGGTAGGTGCGCCAAAAATCGCTCGGGCACGACTTCACCGTTGATGGTGAGCACCTTATTGACGTATTCGATCGTATCACCGGGCAAACCTACTACACGCTTAATGTAATTGGTCTTCCCATCTTCGGGGTACTTGAACACCATAATATCGCCACGCTGCGGATCGCCAACCTCGATAACTTTGGTGCCCGCAACCGGCAAGCGCAAACCGTAGCTGTATTTATTGACCAGAATAAAGTCACCCACCTCCAGCGTTGGCAGCATGGAGCCCGATGGAATCTGGAAGGGCTCAATCAAAAATGAGCGCAACACTAGAACGATGGCCAAGACCGGAAAAAAAGACCGGGAGGTTTCTACCAGCCAAGGTTCGGCCGGTGCCTCTTCCGGGTTTGCTGCCTGCTCTGCAGCAGCCTCACGTTTTGCTTTCCATAACACTACGTCGGCCAGCCAAATAGCGCCGGTCACAAAGGTGCTGACTACCAGCACCAGAGGAAAATCGATATCCATGTTTGCCTCAAAATTTATTCTTTATACGACTCGCACGTGCTTGTGTCGTGTATGTATTAGCTACTTATCTACTTTTAGCACCGCTAAGAAGGCTTCCTGTGGTATTTCCACACTGCCCACCTGCTTCATGCGCGTTTTGCCTTCTTTCTGCTTCTGTAGCAGTTTTTTCTTGCGGCTTACGTCACCGCCATAACATTTGGCGGTCACGTTTTTACGCAGTGCCTTAACGGTTTGTCGCGACACAATGGAGCCACCAATGGCCGCCTGTATCGCCACATCGAACATCTGCCTTGGAATCAGCTCTTTCATTTTTTCGGTGAGCAGACGCCCCTTACCCTGAGCGTTATCCTTGTGGATAATCAGTGCCAGTGCATCGACCTTGTCGCCATTGATCATCACATCGAGTTTCACCAGGCGCGAAGGCTCAAAGCGGATGAAATGATAATCTAGCGAGGCAAAACCACGACTGACCGACTTGATACGATCGAAGAAATCCAGCACCACTTCTGCCATGGGTAGCTCGTACTTGAGCTGCACCTGACCACCTACAAACTGCATATCAATCTGAATACCGCGTTTCTCAACACAGAGCGTAATCACGTTACCCAAATAATCCTGCGGAACCAGAATATTGGCTTCCACAATGGGCTCGCGCATCTCTTCAATGGCGCCGGGGTCAGGCAGGCGTGAAGGGTTGTCGACCATAATGGTTTCACCATTACGCATCACCACTTCGTAGACTACCGTCGGCGCAGTAGTCAGCAGATCAAGATCGTATTCACGCTCCAAACGTTCCTGAATGATCTCCATGTGCAGCATGCCCAGAAAGCCGCAACGGAAGCCAAAGCCGAGCGCGTCAGACGTTTCGGGCTCGTAATGCAAAGACGCATCGTTGAGCGTGAGTTTTTCGAGCGCTTCGCGAAAGGCTTCATAGTCATCAGAACTCACCGGGAACAGCGCCGCATAGACCTGCGGCTTGACCTTTTTGAATCCGGGCAATTGCGCAACATCCTGCGTTTTGGCGTGGGTAATGGTATCGCCCACAGGCGCACCATGGATGTCTTTAATACCGGCCACCACAAAACCCACTTCGCCGGCTTTGAGCACGCCGGTTTCGTGACGCTTGGGGGTAAATACACCCGTCGAGTCCACCTGCTCGATTTTGCCGGTTGACTTGATGAATATTTTGTCGCCCTTGCGCAGAGTGCCATGCATCACACGCACCAGGGACACAACGCCCAGATAGTTATCGAACCAGGAGTCGATAATCAGGGCCTGCAAGGGGCCATCCAGTTCACCTTCAGGTGGTGGGATGACCTTAATCAATTCTTCCAATACATCATTCACACCCATACCACTTTTGGCACTGCAAGGCACCGCGTTGGTGGCATCGATACCGATAATATCTTCGATTTCCTGTTTGACGCGATCTGGCTCGGCCTGGGGCAAATCCATTTTGTTGAGAATGGGCAGTACTTCGAGCCCCATCTCAATGGCGGTATAACAATTGGCCACCGACTGTGCCTCAACGCCCTGCCCCGCATCTACCACCAGCAGCGCACCTTCGCAGGCGGCCAGTGAGCGGGATACTTCGTAGGAGAAATCCACGTGTCCGGGAGTGTCGATAAAGTTGAGCTGATAGGTTTCCCCATCGGCGGCGGTGTAATTGAGCGTCACGCTCTGGGCCTTGATGGTGATACCGCGCTCGCGCTCGATATCCATCGAGTCCAGTACCTGCGCGGCCATTTCCCGTTCGCTCAAACCACCGCATACCTGAATAAAGCGGTCTGCAAGCGTGGACTTGCCGTGATCGATATGGGCAATAATGGAGAAATTACGGATATTTTTGAGACTACTCACAAACACTCACTCAACATGAAAAGCTGACCGCGCCCAAAGCGTCGCCGTGAGCTCAATCACAACGGCAAATGGCGCCAAGGGCGAGCATTTTAAAGTATTTGCCGCGGCTTTGCGAAGAAATATAAGCGCAGCCTCAGCTTTGCCTGTCAGCGAAGCCTGTAAGATATTTCTGCAGCAGGTCTCGACCATTAAATTGCCCATCGAGCACCGAGATAAAGGTGTATACACCCACCAATTTACGATTGAGAAAGACAAATTCCTTGGGCGGGATCTTGAAATAGCGACTAATCGCCGATTTCGCGGCACGCTTGGCAATTCGGGAGGGTAAGTCGCTGGCCTTCCAGCAGTATTCACCTTGCGCATTAAAGGCCTGCGGCCCGGCATCGGGTTGCGCTTGGGCCAAGGGTTCCAGCACGGCAATACACACCTGCCCAAATTCTTGCAGTACGCTATCAGGCCAATCGCGCTGCATAAAATGCAAGGCCACGCCACCGTTGATCACACCTTGCAGATCATCACGGTAGGCCGCACCGATCATTTGGCACACCGGATTAATAAAACTCGGGGGATATTTCTGTACCGCACCAAAATCCAACAGGACGATTTGATCCCGCTCGCCGTCATCATCGATGCGAATACGGTAATTACCAAAGTTGGGATCAGTCTGTATTTCATGCCAGACAAAGAGCTCGTTCAGAAACAACTCCAAAGCCGACTTAGCCAAGCGATTGCGCCGCTCCTGAGACAATGCCGCTACACGAGGGCTGGATAACTGCTCGCCGGGTTCATAGCGCGTGGCAATCACATGAGCCGTGGAATACTGCTCATAAATGATCGGCACAATATAACGCGGATCATCTGCCAGCATCTCGGCAAAGTGCGCCGTTGTGTTGGCTTCCAACACATAATCGACCTCGCGATGCATCATTACCCGCACTTCTTCGAGCCAATCATCGAAGTCCGGCCCCATGTGCACCAGTCGTGCAAATTTGAGAATCTGGGCGACGGCATCAAGATCGGCATCCACTGCTTGTGCCACACCGGGATATTGCACCTTGAGACAGATAAGTTCTCCACTGTTTTTGATACGCGCGCGATGCACCTGCCCCAGTGAAGCTGTACCAATGGGCTCCTCTTCGATCTCCAGCTCGGCCATTTTGGCCGCACCCAGTTGCTCGTAAAGTATGCCGCGTATCACTGACCACTCCAACGCTACGGTTTTGTCTTCGAGCGTATGCAGGGCCTCGGTGACCTCCACCGGCAGAAAGTGCTCGCCATAGAGGGCCATCACCTGCCCTATTTTAACCACACTGCCTTTGAGCTTACCGAGCTCTTCGACCAGATAGCCCGCCTGCTTGGAGAGCGCCTGACTGCGCTTTTCGGCACGTTTTTCTTTGGAAGAGAACAGGCTGGCAGTCATTCCACCCGCCATGCGGGTACCCGCCAGCAAACCGGCGCGCGTCAAACTCAGTCGACGCTCAAAACTGCCGGTCTTAATCTGTTTGAGAGGATTATTGGAGCCGCGCTTGCTTGCCGTCATGACGTGCGCCGGCGACAGTCACTGTCTAGCCGACGTGCTCCCCCTTTGCCTGCTTATCTGCATGATAGGACGAGCGCACCATGGGACCGCTGGCCACATGCTTGAAGCCCATCGCTTTGGCCTTTTCGGCCAGCTCGTCAAATTCAGCGGGAGTAACAAAACGCTCCACCGCCAAATGGTCGCGACTGGGTTGCAGATACTGCCCCAGGGTAAGCATATCGACATCATGGGCACGCAGATCGCGCATTACCTGCTCCACTTCTTCAAGAGTCTCGCCAATGCCAAGCATCAGGCCGGATTTAGTCAACACATCGGGCGCTTCGGCCTTGTAGCGCTGTAATAAATCCAGCGACCACTCGTAGTCGGAACCTGGGCGAACTTTTTTATACAGTGAAGGCACGGTCTCCAGATTGTGATTAAACACATCGGGAGGCGTGTCTTTGAGGATATCAACCGCGACATCCATACGACCACGAAAATCCGGCACCAACACTTCAATTTGTATCTCGGGCGCGTGCTCACGGGTTTCGCGGATACAGTCCGCAAAGTGCTGCGCACCACCATCGCGTAAATCATCGCGGTCCACTGAGGTAATCACTACATAGCGCAAGCCCATGTCGCCAATGGCAATGGCCAGTTCACGGGGCTCGTCCTGATTGAGCGGTTTGGGTCGCCCATGGGCCACGTCACAGAACGGACAACGCCGGGTGCAGATGTCGCCCATGATCATAAACGTTGCCGTACCGCCGCCAAAACATTCGCCCAGATTAGGACAGGAAGCCTCTTCACACACCGTATGCAGACCATGCTTGCGTAACTTGCGTTTCACTTCGTCTATTTTGGGTGTTGCCGGTACCCGCACGCGTATCCAGTCGGGCTTGCGTGGCATTTTTTCGGTGGGTATTACCTTAATGGGAATGCGCGCGACCTTTTCGGCGCCACGCAGCTTTTCACCGGTTTTGACCGAAGGAATGCGTTTCTTGCCTGCGTTTTGCTCACTACTGGATTCTGCACTCATGGGGAATCGGTGTACTCCATTAATAACTCCTGGTAGCCAAACAACTGCTGGATGGTCGCTACCAGACGACCCGCCACCTGTTCGAGCGACACATCATCACTCAATTGGGACAACTGTACCATTTTCAGCCCCGAATAGCCGCAGGGATTAATGCGTTCAAAGGGCTCCAGGTCCATCTCTACGTTCAAAGCCAGGCCGTGAAAAGAGCGCCCTTTGCGAATGCGTAAACCCAGCGAGGCGACTTTGTCACCATCAACATACACCCCCGGCGCATCCTGACGCGCTTCGGCACGCAAGTTGTAACGATCAAGGGTTGAAATAATAGCCTGCTCGATGCGCGAAACCAGTTCACGAGGACCTATGCCCAAGCGACCAATATCGAGCATAAAATAAACGACCAACTGACCAGGACCGTGATAGGTGACTTGCCCGCCGCGATCTACCTGCACGACCGGGATATCACCGGGATTCAACAGATGCTCGGCTTTGCCTGCCTGCCCCTGGGTAAAAACAGGCTTATGCTGCAAAAACCAGAGCTCATCGCCGGTCG
>JBFHVM010000063.1:0-13022 GCA_041589495.1 Oleiphilaceae bacterium
AATACCCCATGAAGCGCCTGTTGGCTGCGGGGAGTGGCCCCATCTACCAGATTTGTAAAACCTTTCGTGATGGCGAACGGGGGCGACGCCACAATCCCGAGTTTACGATGCTTGAGTGGTACCGCCCCGGGTTTGAACTGGACGATCTGATGCGCGAAGTGAGTGATCTGGTGGGCAGTATTACAGGTTTGCCGGAGCCGGAGGTACTCAGCTATCGAGAGGTTTTTCTAAAGACTCTGGAGATAGATCCGTTTGCCGCTTCATTGCGTTCATTAAACTGCCTGGCGCGAGATGTTGCGGCTTACGGAGGCGAGCACCTAGATCGGGATGCCGCTTTGGATGTGCTGATGGCTTGTGTCATCGAGCCTGAATTGGGTAAGGATAGGCCTGTATTTCTTACTGGGTATCCTCCAAGTCAGGCCAGCTTGGCTCGCCTTATCAAGGATGAGCGAGGAGAGGAGGTAGCCGCGCGCTTTGAGCTGTATATTAATGGTATCGAGCTGGCGAATGGCTATTGGGAATTGTGCGATGCGGTAGAGCAGAAAGCGCGTTTTGTGGCAGATAATGCGCAGCGACAGGCTGAAGGCCAAGAAGTGATTCCCCTCGATAGAAAACTGCTCGATGCCCTGACCGCTGGCTTGCCGGAAAGTTCTGGTGTGGCCCTGGGGCTGGATCGCTTGCTCATGGTAAAGCTGGGAGTGCAAACTATTGATGAGGTGCTGTGTTTTCCCTTTGATCGCGTGTAAGTGTGTAGCCGTCATTGCGCTGGCCTGGCTCTCACTCATCTTGAGCGCCTGCTCTGGTGAGCCAGGCACACGCAAACTCGAAACCTACCACGCGCGCCTGAGCAATGTACTCGACTTCTCGCCCAGTGCTCTATCCGGGTCTATTAAACCCCCTGCTTTCCCGCGGCCGGCGTCCCTGCGCTTTGAGGCGCCACGAGAGGAACTCAACCTGCTGGATTTTTTGTCTTTGTATGGCTGTGAACTGCAATTGGTGGTGGCGAATCAGAATGCGGCGCTGGGTCGGGTAGCGCGCCCCTCCCAGCGATTATTGCTGCATCTGCAGTTTTTGGATAGTGCTCCGGCCTGTTTAGTGCAGCTCAAAGAACAGGGAAAAAGTGATTTATTTGGCCAGCTCGAGATGGTGTTCGAGTCAAAAAAACACCAGCTCCCCGCGGTGATGTGGCAGGCACTGTTGGGTGCCGAGGAGGCGCGAGCCTTTTGGAAAAAGCCGGTGCATTTAAAGGATTATCCTGAGAACACGGGGCGTGAACCGGTCGACGCGATCGCGGGCTTAAGCCGTTTGGTAAAAGAGTGGCAGGCAGGGCGCTATGATTACGGTTGGAAGGAACTCGAGGGGTATCTGGACGCATTGCGCAAGGGCGATGGCGGAGCCCTGCTCAAGTCCTGGACCTTAATAGCCGCGCATATGCAGGCTGTGCACACGGATGTGAAGGAATGGTTGGCCACGCGTGGAACGTGTACAACAGGGCAGCCCGGTTTTGATGCCAACATCTTCAGCAATGTGGTCCGCAAATTTTTCGTAGGCGAAGTACAACCGTGGGCGGCAGGTCTTAATCGCCGTTTTTACGAATTAATAGAACCCGTTCGGGAATTGGAGCGTTTGCTGGGCCCGGGTGAACCAGAGGCTTATGCAAATTGGAGGATGGCTCGCGCGGCTTTTATAGACAGTGCCCGCGCGAGTATGAAAAGTCATGTGCTGCAAATCGGGGAGCTCCAGTCACTGTGTAAGTGACGACACCCTCCGTACAGTCAATCCTTACTTGTCAGTCGTGATCTCGGCAAAGTGTTGCCCCAGTCGCACAGGGCTGCCAGCGCCGAATTCTTCGGCGAACTTTAAGCTGTCTTTGGGGGTGAGCAACACAACGGTTGAGCCCAGCTTGAAGCGCCCCATTTCGGCACCTTTCTCCAGGGTGAGCTTTTCAGACTCATCGCCATAACGTTCACTGCGCACCTGACGTTTTACTGGGGCTACCAGACCCGACCACACGGTTTCGATGCTAGCGACAATCATGGCGCCCACCAGTACCATGGCCATGGGACCCAACGCGGTATCGAAGATGGCCACAACGCGCTCATTACGAGCGAACAGGCGAGGTACTTTTTCGGTGGTTACCGGGTTTACCGAAAACAACTTGCCTGGCACATAGATCATTTGTCGCAGAGTGCCGGTGACCGGCATGTGAATGCGGTGGTAATCCTTGGGCGACAAGTAAATGGTGGCAAATTTGCCGCCAATAAAGTGTTGGGCGAGATCTTTATCGCCGCCCAGTAATTCCGTTACATTAAAGCTTTGTCCTTTGGCCTGAAAAATACGGCCCTGATCAATATCTCCCAGCTGGCTAACCGCGCCGTCTACGGGTGATACCAGACTCTCTTCGCGACTGTCGATATTGCGTGCACCGGGTTTGAGTTCGCGCGTGAAAAAGTCATTGAAATGACGAAAATCCTTGGGGTTCTGTAGAGCCGCTTCGCTCATATCAACGCCATAGCGCTTAATGAACCAGTTGATGAAGGGGTCTTTCACTGCTTTGATCTCGCATTCCGCGAGTTTGCCCGCGCCACGCGAGAGCAGGTGCTGTGGGGTGAGATATTGACTCAGTACAAACAGGTCATTGAGCATGTTGGTGTCTCTTGAATAAATGCGCGTTTAACTCGGGTTGGGTCCAGTCACAATGGGCGTGTCGGCATCGTTGCCCCATTCGCCCCAAGAACCAGCGTAAGCCACGATATTGTCAAAGCCCAGTAATTTGCCGAGCAAGTAGGTCAGGCCAGAGCGATGATGGGTTTGACAGTGTGTGGCAATCAAAGGTGCGTTGCTGATGCCGCGTTCGGCCAATGTTGCGCGGAGTGTTTCGAAATCCTTTAACTTTAACGCACGCTGCTGATCCATGGCTTCGGTCCATTCAAAATGGCGCGCGCCTGGTATATGGCCTGCGCGGGCAGCATTCTTTTTGTCGCCGGTGTATTCGCCATAGGAACGGGCATCCCATACCAACACTTCTTCTTTGGCAATGCATTCAAGCAAGGCTTCTTTCGTAATAGTGTGTTTGCCGGAAGCCGTCAGCTGGACGGTGGTAATGTCCGTTACACTGGATTGCTCTACGCTTTGGCTTAAGGGCAAGCCTGCGGCTTTCCAGGCTGTCAGGCCGCCATTCAAATAGGAGTAGTGCTGGTGAGCGATCTCGTCGAGCATCCAGATAAAGCGGCCTGCCCAGCCACCGCCTTCGTCATCATAAACCACGTAGTGGGTATCGGGCGTGTAGCCCAGTCTCGAAAAGAGTGTCTGCAACGCGGCTAGATCAGGCAGCAAACCTGGCACTGGGGGCGGTGACTGCGTTTCTCCAGGCGTGACCAATAAGGCGCCCGCAAGGTGTTCAGCGGCATACCGTTCCGTTTTGCCAAGATCAATCAGTACAACCTTACGATCACTCGCGGCGATGAGTTTTTGCAGATTCTCAGGTTCGATAAGCAGGGGAAGCATAATTGGGTCGTTGTTTCGTCAATTGGCGTGTCGGCGTAATTGGGCGCGATCATAGCAGAATGGGGGGGAGGTCGGAAGTCTGCGGTCTGAAGTCGGACGTCGGACGTCTGACGCAGGATAATGAATGTAGGGGGGCGATTGTTTGGAAGTTGGGAGTCGGATGCAGGATGTTAGAAGTGAATCCAATATAGGGTGCCGAACGTCCGACGTCCGACGTCAGAACTCAAACTAATCAGCTCTTCTCACTGGCCTTCTGCCTAGCCTGATGCATTAGCGCTGTGGTCACCGCGCCGCACAGGTATTTGAAGTGTGAATACTGGCCTTCGACCAGTGCCGGGCCGTCGAAGTTGTCGGCATAGAACAGGGCGACCGGCTTTTTACCGACGAAGACCGACATAAGAAAGCACTCATCCACCTGTGTAACCTGTTTAAAGTTCATAGGAATCAGCTTGGTGACCTTGTCGCCACTGCCGGGTTTGATCCACACGCTGGCCGGTCGGGAAACGAGTTTTTCGAAGATGGTTTGCCGCACGACCTGTGTTTCAAAGTTAGCCATTTCCTGCTGCTCCCGGCAGCCTACCGAATAATACGTCTTGATGCGCGAATTGTCGCGATTCACGAGACTCACTGTGGCGCGACTCAAATGCAGGCCGTAAGCGATCCCCTGCGTGGCGGCGTTCATCAGCTCGTGCAGGTCGGTAAATTCGCTCGCCCGGTTTTGCATGATGTCGGTCAGCTCACGAAACATATCCGTTGGTTCAAAGATGGCGCTGGCCGCTTTGGCTGCGGGAGTGACTGGCTTGGACTTTTTGCTGGTGGGTGGGGGCGTGGACTGTTCGGCCGCAGACATAGGAGCGACACGTATTTCGGTTTTGGGGGTTTGTGCTCCTTTCGGGGCAACCTTTGTCCGAGGTCGTGGAGGCAACAAGAGTTTGGCTGCGGGCAGCATCAGGCCCGGAATTGGGTGTTCGCGCGACATACTGGCAGCGGCTTCATGCGTGATGCGTACTGCTGCACTGGTCGGAATTCGCAAAAAGCTGGCAAGTATGCGTTGTGCACGCAGACAGCCGGAGGAGTACCAGTCATGTGTGGCGTAATGGGCAATGAGATTCGACAGCATCACAATAAACTCGGGATGCTGAATTAGCATGGCGAGCTCACGATCTTCAAGCGGTAATGGCGTATCGTCGTCCCGAGCGAGGTGAGCCAGTTTAAGCCATTGTCGCCGGCTGAGCTGCAAGTCTTTTTTGTAGCACTGTCTGGTGAGATCGGGCAAATGCATTTGAAGTGTCATGGCTTCGCAGATATCGATCACCGTGCATTTTAAGACTTCCTGCTCAGCCTGTTGCGCAGCTTTGAAGTTGGAGCGTATGGCGTAACGTACCAGTCGCATCTCTGGAGTAGCGACGCGCCAAAGGTACCAAAGCGGCACTCCCAGAAACATACTCGACCAATAAATATCTTCCGGGTTGCCTCGCCCTTTGTGGCGGGCAATGGCACGGCCTAGATGCGCGGCATAAATACTGCTGGCGACAATGCGTAAGTAATAGAAGCTCTGAATATCGGTTTTAGAAGTGCCTTTGTGGGGCAGTCCCTTGATGAGTCGCTGCAGTTCGTCGGTGCCAATCATGCTGATGGCGTGATCCAGTGTTTTGCTGGTGGGGTTGCCTTTTGGGCGCCCCCGGTTAGCCTCATTCATGATGTAGAACGACAGAATGGGGTCGTGGCTCAGCTGGCTGGCGATTTTGTGGTAGGGCTGATTTTTATCGAGGCTGCCGATAACCAGTGATCCTAAACGAAAGGGGGTCGGCAGGGTTTTGCTCAGTAACAGCCGCGACCAGTCTTTGGGATTATCAGGCATTTCAGCTTTGGTGATGTGGGTGTCGCTCACGGAATCGGTTGCCAGTTATTGTTGGTGGTCGTGATGAATGGATCATGCCCGGCAGTGTTGGGGCTCCTTTCAACTATAGTCGCAACCGGTCTATCTGCCCACTGGTCAAAGTGATCTTAATAGGTTTCCTTGTCGTCCAGCGTACTGCGAATGCGTTCGTAGCTGTGCATGCGCTGAGCGCTCACCTGCCCACTTTCAAAGGCTTCTCGAATCGCACAGCCGGGTTCGGCCTCGTGTTGGCAATCCCGAAAGCGACAGTGCCCAATAAATGGCCGAAACTCAATGAAACCCTCCAGCAGCTCTGCATCACTGATATGCCACAGGCCAAATTCCCGAATGCCGGGCGAGTCGACCAGTTGGCCGCCGGCAGGTAGGTGGAAGAGTCGGGCGGTAGTGGTGGTATGTGTACCTTTACGCGTGTTTTCCGAAAGCTCGCCTACACGAATGGAGTCGTCGCCCAGAATGCTGCGTATCAGCGAAGACTTGCCTACGCCGCTTTGCCCCACAAATACGCTGGTATGATGCGACAGCCATTCGAGGAGTGGGCTGTTGTCGTCAGTGGTGTGGCGGGCAGTGGTCAGTAGTACCTCGTAACCCAGTTCGCGGTAGGTATCGAGCATGGTTTCGAGTTCGGCGCGATTATCGTCGTTGATTAAATCGGCTTTGTTGAGCAGCAGGGTAGGCTGTATATCGAGCGTTTCGGCGGCCACCAGATAGCGGTCGATGAGATTAGCGTGGGGTTCGGGTTCCACGGCGACCACCACAACGATACGGTCGATGTTGGCGGCGACCGGTTTTAATTGACCAAAATTATCGGGCCGTTGCAGCAAACTGCTGCGATCCAGTCGCGCTTCAATCACGCCGGATTGATCATCGCCGGCTCGCCATACCACACGGTCACCGGTGACCAGAGCATCGATATTGGCGCGCACATGGCAGCGATGCAACGGCGAATCAGTAAGCGCGGACCCTTGATCGTCGCAGGCTTGCACGTCTATCTGTTGCCCGTAGTGTGCGATAATCAGCCCTGTCTGCTCGCTACCCAGCGCACCGGAGTCCATCGCTTGTTCGGCTTGACTCTCGCGACGTTTGGCACGTTCGGCCTTCTCGTCCTGTATTTTTTTGATGCGCCATTGCTGACGACGATTGAGTTTACGCTTGGCCATGCCTGCCCGTTTTTTAGAGTGATTGCGCCGGGCATTCTACCAGTTTTAGCCGCCAACGAAACGCTACAGGCTTGTGGTTGGGCACAGGAGTGATTATCTTTGCAGCTCACACGCGCACAGTGTTTATCTTTTAGTACGCATGAGGAGTAGCGTCATGAAGCATCAGGATAATTTGATTTGGTTGGATTTGGAGATGACCGGTCTTGATCCCGAAAAAGAACGTATTATCGAAATTGCCACCATCGTGACCGATTCCCAGCTCAACATATTGGCTGAAGGGCCTGTATTGGCGGTCCATCAAAGTGATGCTCTGCTCAATGCGATGGATGAATGGTGTACCAAAACCCATGGTGAAAACGGTTTGACGCAGCGCGTGCGCGAAAGCAAAGTCAGCGAGGGTGATGCCGAGCAGCAGACACTGGCTTTTTTGCGGGAGTATCTCGACAAGGGGGCATCCCCTATGTGCGGTAACAGCATTGGTCAGGATCGTCGTTTTCTGGTCAAGTACATGCCTGAGCTCGAAGCCTTTTTCCACTACCGCAATCTCGATGTCAGTTCTCTGAAAGAACTGGCCAAGCGTTGGAAACCGGAAATTTTACCTGGCTTCAAAAAACAGAATACCCACCTGGCATTGGACGATATTCGCGAGTCCATTGCCGAATTGCGTTATTACCGTGAGCATCTGCTCGATGTACCGGCGCCGCAGTGAGTGAACGAGTGATCAGGTAACGAATAACAACACAGATTCAAGGAAAATCAATGAGTGAATTAGTCAAAGTAAGCATCGAAGATGGTATCGCCACCCTCACTATGCAGAACGGCAAAGTGAATGCCTTCTCCCACGAAATGATTGCCGCCATGAATGCTGCCCTGGATCAGGCGGAAGAGGCCAAAGCGGTTGTAGTGCTGACCGGACACCCAGGCATATTCTCCGGTGGCTACGATCTCAAAACTATGCAGGCTAGCCCTGAAGCTGCTATGGCACTGGTGAAAGAGGGATCCACTTTGACGCGTCGTATGCTCGCGTTTCCGCAGCCCATCGTAGCCGCCTGTGGGGGGCATGCTGTGGCGAAAGGTGTGTTTGTGCTGCTGTGCTGTGATCACCGCGTGGGTGTGAAAGGCGACTTCAAACTGGGCTTGAATGAGGTGGCAATTGGTATTCCCATGCATCATGCCGGTATTGCCATGGCGCGCAATCGCATGCCCAAGCGCTATTTTAATCGCTCGGTACTGAATGCTGAAATGTTCGACCCCGAAACCGCGGTCGAGGCAGGCATCCTGGATCGCGTGGTAGAGCCCGAGGCGCTTATGCCTACAGCCCTTAAAATTGCCGAAGCCATGAAAGGCCTGAATGCCCAGGCTTACCTCAAAACCAAGCTTAAGGTGCGTAAAGACTATCTTGAGCATATGGATTGGGCGATCGAAGAAGACGCCCAAAACGGTTTCGCTTGATCCGGATTCGGTAACGTTTACGTATGCGCATTCATATTCTAGGTATCTGCGGCACCTTTATGGGTGGCCTGGCTTTGCTGGCACGCGAACAGGGGATTACAGTATCGGGTTGTGACCAGAACGTTTATCCGCCCATGAGTACGCAGCTGTCAGAGCAGGGAATTGCACTGCAGGAAGGTTTTTCGCCAGAACAGTTAAGCGACGACATTGATTTGTATGTGATTGGTAATGCCATCAGTCGCGGTAACCCTCTGCTCGAAGCGCTGCTTGATAAAGGTTTGCCCTATACCTCGGGGCCGGCGTTCTTGGCGGAGCACATTCTGCAGGGGCGTTGGGTCTTGGGTGTAGCCGGTACACACGGTAAAACCACCACGAGCAGCATGCTTACCTGGATTCTGGACTACGCCAAGATGGCGCCGGGCTTTTTGATTGGCGGTATTCCGCTGAACTTCGGTCGCTCGGCCCGCTTGGGTGATACGCCTTTTTTCGTTATTGAAGCCGATGAGTACGACAGCGCCTTTTTCGATAAGCGCTCGAAGATGATTCACTATCGGCCGCGTACGTTTATCGTGAATAATCTGGAGTTTGATCACGCCGATATCTTTAAGGATCTGGCGGCTATTCAAACCCAGTTTCATCACGTGATTCGCACCATTCCGCGCAATGGGCGGGTGGTTTTTCCGCAGTCGGAAGCCGCGATTGAAACGGTGCTCGATCAAGGTGTTTGGAGCGATATGCAATCCTTCGCTGAATGGAGCGAAGGTGAAGAAACTGATGATACACAGGTGTATTGGCGTAAGCTGGCAGACGATGGCTCTGTATTTGAGGTGATGCTAGGCGCGCACCATGCGCGCGTAGCGTGGTCGCTGACTGGCGATCATAACGTATGTAATGGTGTGGCGGCCATGCTGGCAGCACGCCATGTGGGTGTTGAACTGGAGCATAGCGCGGCGGCATTGAGCCAATTTGAAGGTGTTAAGCGACGTATGGAAACCGTGGGTAAAGTGGGGGCGATTACGCTTTACGATGACTTTGCCCATCACCCCACAGCAATCGCCACCACGCTTACGGGCCTGCGCCGGCGCGTGGGTGAGGCGCGTATTGTGGCGCTGATTGAACCGCGATCCAATACCATGAAAATGGGCGTGCACGCCGATGCCTTGTTGGCCAGCACAGAGCAAGCCGACCGGGTGATTTGGGCGCAATCTCAGGGCATGGACTGGTTGGCCGAACAGGTGCAGGCAGGCCAAGACAAACATGCCATCGCTGCTTCAGTTGAGGGCGTCATGGAACAGTGCATCGCGATGCTTGATCAGGCAGAGCAAGAGGTGCATGTGGTGATGATGAGTAATGGTGGTTTTGGTGGTATTCACCAGCGCTTGCTCCAAGCCGTCAAGGAGAAGTTTGCGTGAGTGAGTTCAAGTCGCCAATTACCGTTGCATTAACCGGTGCCTCGGGTGCCCAATATGGTTTGCGCCTGATCGAAGAGCTGGTGCGTGCCGGTCATCAGGTGATGGTGATGGTGTCTAAGGCCGCGCACATCGTGATTGCTACCGAGACGGATTACAAACTGCCTGCTCAGGCTGCACAATTGCAGGCCGAGTTATCCAGCTTGATGCGGGCGAAAGAGGGCCAAATCAAGGTGTTTGGTAAGGAAGACTGGATGGCGCCAGTCGCGTCCGGCTCCGGTGCCCCCAGCGCCATGGTGGTGTGCCCCTGCAGTACCGGTAGTTTGTCGGCCATTGCCAATGGCGCCAGTAACAATCTTATTGAGCGTGCTGCTGATGTGGCGCTGAAAGAGCGCAGGCAGCTTCTGCTGGTACCACGCGAAGCACCGTATTCCGAGATTCACCTTGAGCATATGTTGCGGCTGACCCGCATGGGCGCGGTCATTTTACCGGCGAGCCCGGGTTTTTATCATCGCCCGGATTCAGTCGGTGATATGGTCGATTTTATCGTGGCCCGCATTCTTGATCATCTTGGCGTTAAACAAGATCTGATGGAGCGCTGGGGCAGTGATCGATAGCTCTGGAGATAATACATGACCACAGCCATTAACTGGCAGCAAGTGCCCGCCGCTATTTGGCGTGCTCGCTCACAAACGTTGCGTCCGGTGCGTGAGCTGGATCCCATATCGCTGAATCAGCTGTTGGGCATCGAGCGGCAAAAGCAACTCGTGATCGAAAACACCGAGCGTTTTTTGCAAGGACAACCGGCGAATAATGCCTTGTTGTGGGGCGCGCGTGGCACCGGTAAGTCCAGTGTGATTAAAGCCTTGTTGAATGCGTATCTTGATCAGGGACTGCGCGTGATTCAAATCGACAAGGATGACCTAATCGATCTGCTCGAAATTGTCGATGATATTCGCGAGCAGCCGTTTCACTTTATTGTGTTCTGCGATGATCTGTCGTTTGATGAAGGTGACTCCAGCTATAAGGCTCTTAAGAGCGTGCTAGAAGGCTCTATTGAGTCCCCTCCGAAGAATGTGCTCATCTATGCAACTTCCAATCGTCGTCACTTGATGCCTGAATATATGCAGGACAACGAGCACTCGAAGGTGGTAGGTACCGAGATTCATCACGCCGAGGCCATAGAGGAAAAAATATCCTTGTCAGATCGCTTTGGCCTGTGGCTCTCGTTTTATGCCATAGACCAAAAGGCCTACCTGGCCATGGTGGATCAGTTATTTGGAAACGTCACCGATCAGCAGGCCCTGCATGCCGAAGCCATTCGCTTTGCTCTCAGCAAAGGAGGGCGCAGTGGGCGTACCGCGCAGCAGTTTTATCGGATGTACAGTACGAAATTTTTGTCCTAAAACTCAGGAACTAAACAGGCCGTATCGGTCTTCCTGGTTGTCATTGCAGGCCAGCGCTTTTTCGATGGCTTGCAGTTTGCTGTGTGTTGCAGAATCGATGGTCTCGCTGAGAAATTTCAGACCGTATTGGTCGCCGACTTCGGTATCTTGAGAGTAAACCACTTCACATTCCATAGGTCCGATATCCATCGTGCTTTGGTCGCTAAAACTAAAACTGACGGCAATCGACTGTGTGTTGGGAAGGTGTTCTGTGGCAAAAACGCCCAATCCTTCCCGGTTAAAATTAATTGCGGTTACCGAAAAGGACTGGCCCTCATAATGGAGCCGGGCATCGCAGAAGCGGTCGTCGCACAAGTAGCGCGGGTTGGCACGACGTTCGGTCTGTGGGCTACTCATGATTATTCTCCTGCCATACTGGCGGTATCTATAACAAGCCCTTTGGCGAGATATTCTCTAATATCTACACCAAATGAGCCATTGCTGATTTCTCGTGTGATCTTGATGTCTTTGGCTCGCGGGTCAGGGTCTTTGGCCAAATCAACAATACGTTCCTTGCAGGGCTGTTTTTTCTGATTACGTACAATCAGCAGTTTAGGACGCAGTTTATTGTCATCTTTGGTTGAAATTACGATGGCGACAGCGCCATTGTTCAGCTCGACAATCGCACCAGGAGGGTACAGGCCAATGCATTTAATAAACTCCAGTGCCAGCTCTTCATCAAACTGCGAGCCTTTGCACTTGTAAATGATGTCCAGCGCATCCATGGAGGCGCGCGCGCCATCGTAACAGCGGCTGGATGTAATCGCGTCGTAGCAATCCGCCAAGGCAACCACTTTGGCGTAATAGGGGATTTGAGTGGCTTTCAGTCCTCGGGGATAGCCACTACCGTCCATGCGTTCATGATGGCTGTGCGCGACATCGATGGCGATACGATCTGCGTCCCGTATGGTCATCAGCAGGTCGCGGCCATAGGTTGTATGTTGCTTCATGATTTCGAACTCTTCGTCCGTAAAGCGTCCTTCCTTGTTGAGGATCTCGTCCGGAATTTTTGATTTACCCACATCATGGAGTAATGCACACAATGCTAGTTGGCGAATTTCTTCTTCGCTATGGCCAAGAAAACGCGCGAAGGTTGCCGTGAGAATGCATACGTTGAGTGAATGTTCGGCGGTGTACTCGTCTTTTTGTTTGATTTTGGTCAGCCAAACCAGCGCGTCTTTGTTGCGAATGATGCTGTCGACAATGTCATTAACCGCTTTCCGACTCTGATTCATGTCGAGGGTTTGGCCTATACGGATGCCATCCATAATTGTTTTGACGGATTGCTTGGCATCGGTATAGGTGACGCGAGCCTTGTTGAGCTCTTTTTCGGTATTGATTTTGTTGATGTGCGCAATGCGTGACCCGCCCATGGGGCGTTTATCACTAAGCGATGGGGCATAATTACGCGTAGTTTTGCTTGCGCTGACGGCGTGGCTTTGTTGTGATGGAGGCTTTCGAAAGCGCGCGAATAGACCCTGGGGCGGCTTTCTACGTTCGTTTTTTGCTGATGTGGTTTCGGTCTTCTTGGTAGTGTTGGCTGGTTCGGGCTTCGTTTTTTCTGTTGCCTCTACATAAACATACTCACATTGGCGCACAAGATCATCGATGTCTTTTTCCGATTCAATAATAAAGCCTTGCAGCAGAAAATCAGTTTCGAGCCACGGTCTGTCAAGGCGTAATACGCGCATTCCCAATGCTAACTCGCCGACAGGTACTTTAACTTCAGTACGCTGAATGCCCACTCGTAGAATTTCCTTTAAGGTTTCAAGCCAATAAACACTATAGCGCAACAGTGAGAAAGTCACTGATGCGCATAAACTATTTTGACCTTTTGGTCGACTTCTATCTATATCGATGAGTAAAAGTTTAGATCAACTTGTATCCGTGGACAGAAGGATTGCTAGTTTGTTGATGAAAGTTTCTCAATTACCAGACCTTTTTCCAAATATTGGCGGATATCAACGCCATAAGTGCCGTTGGCCACTTCGTGCTGAATCTTGGTGGTTTCAAATACATTGTCTTCACCTAAATCGAGAATGCGCTCTTTACAGGGTTTTTTATGCTCATTTCTGACGATAAGTAGCTTGGGGCGCAGTTTGTTATCGTCACGCGTCGCCAGAATAATGCCCACTTGTCCGTTAGTCAGTTC